>JBAPYG010000541.1:0-2042 GCA_049284615.1 Acidimicrobiia bacterium | reverse complement strand
CCCATGCCTTCGAGGGACGGGTCCCTCGCAACTTCTTCCCTGATGGCGCGATTGCCCGCCGCGACCCGGTCGGACGGCTCGAGCTCACTCGACGCGGCTGCGTTGATGGAGAGGCGAGACGCGACCTCTCCGGCAACGTGACCGCCCATGCCGTCAGCGACGATCAGAAGGGCCCGGTCGGTCTGGTCTCCCGCCGAAGCAGGGAACACGGCATCCTCGTTGTTGTCCCGCACCATGCCTTGGTGGGTTGCCACCGCCCAGACGTATCTCATGACCAGGTTCGATCCAGGTCCCGGGCGTACTCTTCGATAGCGCCCCGATACGAGACGATGGAATCGTCGGATGTGGTCTCGATCAGGACGGTGAGCAGCAGTTGACAACCCTCCTTGGTGAGACCGTTGTTGTAGAGGGCCATGGCCCGGAAAACACTCATCGCGTGCTCGTGGGGAAACTCGGCGCTGCCCCGCTCCAATGTTCGCAGAGACTCGGGATAGCGCCCGAGGGCGCGGTACGTGCTCCCCAAGCCGAGGAGGGCGGCGCGGAGGTCGTCTCCTTCGAGCCCTCCCTCGAGCGCCTGCTCGTAGAAGGGAACCGCCTCCGATTCGAGGCCGAGCTTGTCGTGGATCCACGCACACTGGAGGTTCACCACAGGATGCTGGGGCTCCTCGGCGTGAAGCTCGAGTAGTGCGGCGAGCGCGGCTTGGTCCTCGCCGCCCTCGCGCAAGGCGATGGCTTCGGCGAGTCGATCGTCGACGGCTGAGTCGAGGGTCATTTGATCTCCATGACGGTCTTGCCCACCTGAATCGTGTCGCCACGTCGCAACTGGGTCGGCGCCGAGATGCGACGACCGTTGACGTAAGTGCCGTTGGTGCTACCCAGATCGTGAAGCATCATCCCGCCTTCTTGGGCGACCAGACGCAGGTGGAACTCGGAAGCGTAGGGGTCATCGAGGACAACGTCGGTCTCGTCCGACCTTCCCATGACGACGACGTCGCTCACCTCGAACTCCTGGCCCTGCTGGGTCTCGGATCGGACAAACAGAACCCGTGTCCCTTCCTTCCGCTTCCGCCGTACCGATATGCCCAGGTGAGAGCCTATGGCGCGCGCCACCTGCCAGACGAAGAGGTAGACGAGCCCGAGGAAGATGATGCGGAGTACGGCGAGGATGATGTCCGGCATCAGACCTCCACGAATCGGTAACGGTGGGCGCCGAGGTCCACGATCGACCCGTCCGACAGGCCCATCGCCTGGCTCCCGGCTCGATTCCCGTCTACCGAACTGCCGTTGGCCGAGTTCAGGTCTTGGAGGTAGGCGCGACCCCCTTGCCGATAGACCAGTGCGTGCCTCCGGCTGACGTCGTCGTGTGGGATCACGACGTCGCAGTCGGGTGACCTGCCCACGAAGACTCGATTGCGCCCGATGTCGATGGTCTCGCCATCGCCGCTGAATCGAGCCCACACCACCGGGTTGCCCGGGGCGATCTCGACCCGACAGCCGGCCCGTCCCGAGGCGGCCTTCGGCGAGGCCTCGATGCGGACCTGGATCGGGCCCTCCAGACGGAGACCCTCCTCGCTCGTGTATGCGGTCATCTCGGCGGCGAGCATCCGCTCGAGCTTCTCGGTGTCGATGGCGAGGTCGTCGGGGTTGACCTGGATCAGGTAGAGGTTCGCTGTTGCCGGTCCGGTGGCATGCTGGTACCTGGCGAAATCGGCTTCGCGGGCCAGCTTGCCCGCCAACTCCGAGGGGTGGAGTCGACCCGAGAAGAAACGGCCCGCGACATCGTCGAGGAGCCGTTCTAGCCGACGTTCGAGGTTCCTGACAACATTCACAGCGGATGAGATTAGGGGTAGTCAGCAGACATCCGACTACCGGAACCGGGTGTCCGACGGTACGATTCTGGTTTCCACGGGATAGCATCCCGTTCCGGTTGAAGGCTCGAAATCAAACCAAACCGTTTGCTTCGAGTTGTCGACGGGCGAGTGGCGGAATTGGCAGACGCGCAGGATTCAGGTTCCTGTGATCGCAAGATCGTGGGGGTTCAA
>JBAPYG010000540.1:0-2611 GCA_049284615.1 Acidimicrobiia bacterium | reverse complement strand
GTACCAGGGCCGGCCGTTCGTCGGCTATGTGATGACTCTCCCCTCACACAAGAAACAGGGGTTAGCACGCCACGTAATCACCCATGCCATCACACGTCTCGCCGAGGATGGCCACGAGAAAGTCGTCCTCCACATAACGGACGGAAACACCCCCTCCGAGGATCTCTTCCGCTTTGTCGGCGCGGTCCACGTCCGGTCCTGAGAGGTCGCTGTACCGATTCCGGGGTTTCGACGTATCGCCGTCACTGTGGCAGGCCAGCGTTCCGTAGGCCTTCAACATGATCAGCCGGGTTGCCTC
Organism: Acidimicrobiia bacterium; assembly: GCA_049284615.1. GTDB lineage: Bacteria > Actinomycetota > Acidimicrobiia > Spongiisociales > ZC4RG35 > JANQRA01. The sequence continues at coordinate 2,313 of JBAPYG010000540.1, read as the reverse complement.
GGGGATGTGCGGTGAGACGACCGGTGTGTAGTCGACCGTGCAACGGGCGATGACGGGCCTCACTGGGCGGCGAGGTTACTGCCCGACGGGGACGGGACCCTGTAGGCGAGCAGACCGGCGATCAGGAACAGGCCCGCAGCCACGAGCCATCCCGGGCTATAGGTCCCCAGGGTGTCCACCGAATAGCCCATCAGAGGAGGGCCGATGGCGAGACCCGAGAGGAAGCCAAAGAGGACGAGGCCCGTCCCCTTGCCGACGAGACCATGTGGCGAGAGGTCCATGACGGCCAGCATGCCCACGGCATTCCAGGCGACCGCGCCGGCGCCGAGGAGGAACGCAGCGGGGTAGACGATCCAGGCACCCAGCGCATCGATGCTCGCCAACCAGAGCAGCAGCGCCGTCCCGCAGGTCATCCATGACAGCACGCGGAGAGTCCTGCCATGTCCCAGCGACCGCTCAGCCTGGCGCGGCCAGTAGAGACGGGCGAAGATCCCGGTGAGGCCGACCACCGATATCAGTGTGCCGGCCGCCGTCTCGGTCCACCCCAGGTCCTCGTTGGCGAACAGTGGGAGGAAGCCGATGATCGCCTGGCTGGCGAGCCCGGAGATGAAGCCGTAGATGGCGATCCAACGCACCGCCTCGGGCAGCTCCCCTTCGCTGCGCGCCTCGTTCCTCTCGGCCCGGGTGGCCGGGTCGGTCCTCCCCATCATGCCGATCAGACCGGCAAGGGGCATGGCCAGGAAGATGAGCAGTGCGATCCGCCACGACCAGAGGCTGGCGAAGGCCGGGAGCAGGATCCCCCCGAGGAAAGTCCCGATCTGAACACCGGACTGCTTGATGCCGGTGATCACTCCACGCTGGCCGGGAGGGAGGTTGTCGACGATCAGGGCGTTGGTGGCCGGGTTACTCCAACCGTTGGGGAGACCGGCGAGTACTGCGGCACCCACCAGGAACCCATACGTCGGGCTGAGGGCGATGGCGGTGAGCGTCAGGCCGCCGCCGGCGAGAGTGCCGATCACCGAGCGCACGGCACCGATGTGATCGGTGATACGCCCGAACAGCGGGGATGCGATCGCGCCGACGAGACCGGCGGCGGTGACGAGAAAGCCGACCTGGGCGCGGCTGATGTCGAACTCGTCGATCAGCTGTGCGGCCAGGACACTGGCGACGATGATCGGGAAGGTGGAGATCGCCATGGCCGAGGCCGTGACCGCGCCCAGACCCCCACGTGTGAACGACCGCATCGTGCGGACGCTAGCGACAGCCGCCTACGAGTCTGTCGAGAGATCCCTGGTGGGACGGGAGAACACGAACCAGATCGCGTAGACGCCCACGGCCCCCAGGATGAGCCTGATCCAGAGCAAATCGGTGAGGAACACCCCGGACACCAGCAAGGAAGTCGAGATGGCGATCGCTGCAACCCACTTCATCCGCATCGTCAGCCCATAGTCCCGATAGCCACGGATCACCTTCCCGAAGTACGGGTGATTGATCATCCACCCGTACATCTTGTCGGACGACATCGAGAAGAAGAACGCCGCCAGGAGGATCAGGTCGAAGGTGGGGATCCCGGGCAGATAGCTGAGCGGGATCAGGGCGAGGCACAGCAGCCCGAAGACGAACCAGAGCCCGCGGAGAACCGGGCTCCGCGCTTTTCGCGGCGCGGCAGATTTCGCCGGTTGAACCATCACCGGGCGAAGGTATCCGCCGCCGATGCCGACGGCGAGTCGGCAAATCGGAGCGACTACCTTCTCCCCGAAGAGACCAGAGGGAGCAGCGCGGGTGCCCATTGCCACACCTGAGAAGTACCGGGAGATGCTGGACACCGCCCGAAGCGGCGGGTTCGCCCTCCCCGCCATCAACACCACGTCGTCTTCGACCATCGTCGCCGCCCTCGAGGGGTTCTCTTCGGCCGGGTCCGACGGCATCATCCAGTTCTCGTACGGGTCCGGCGAGTTCGCCTCCGGGCCGTCCAACAAGGACATGGCCGTCGGCGCCAGAGGGCTGGCCGAGTTCGCCCGTGTCGTCGCCGCGCAGTACCCGGTGAACATCGCGTTGCACACCGACCACTGCCCACCCGACCGTGTCGACGGCTACATCCGGCCACTTCTCGAGATGAGCAGAGAGTCGGTGGCCGCGGGCGACGGACCTGTCTTCTCGAGCCACATGCTCGATGCGTCGAACCTGCCCATGGAGGAGAATCTGGCGCTTGCCGACCAGCTGCTCGGCGAGTGCTCTGCCCTGGACATCATCCTCGAGCTCGAGATCGGCATCGTCGGCGGCGTCGAGGACGCCACCGACCACTCCGACGTC
>JBAPYG010000539.1:0-3533 GCA_049284615.1 Acidimicrobiia bacterium | reverse complement strand
TGGATGGACGCAGAGACGCAGATACCTCCCGGTGGAGCAAGCGCCTCCAACCTCGCCGCCACGTTGACGCCGTGCCCGAACAGATCTTCGTCGTCACCGACGATCACATCACCGAGATTGATGCCGATGCGGAACTGCATCTTTCGCCCCTCGGGAACCGACTCATTCCGTTCGGCCATGAGTCGCTGCACTTCGATTGCAGCCCTCACCGCCTCGACAGCCGACGCCACCTCGAGGAGCATTCCATCACCCGTGCCCTTAACGATCCGTGCGCCGTGGTTAACCAGGACGGGGTCCAGAACGTTGCGGTGTGCCTGGAGGACGGCAAGAGTGCCATCTTCGTCCTCGGACATCATCCTCGAGTAGCCGACGACGTCCAAGACGGCGACCGCTGCCAGTCGCCGGAGCTGTCTCTGTTCCGTGTTCTCCAAGACAGAGCGGAGCCTATCGGCACACTCCACAGGCCGGGAGCCGGAAAATGGAGCTGCAATTGCCGTTGCCCTCAACCCTCTCATTGCAAGGTGAACGAAATAGGTGCGGCTCAACTAGAGATCCGAACACTTGTAACGACCACGATTCGTGTCCCTGCCTGTGAGGTCAAACATCAGAGCCGTGGATTCTGTCGTCGCCGGCGGATAACATCTCTCCCATGTCCGAAGCCAGAGATGTAGCAACTGACACCGAGCTGTCGCCGGCCGAGCTCGCCTGGGTCGACGCGCGTCTCGAGGAATACCGAGACCTCCTGAAATACCTCAGGGATCATTGAAAAGGCCGGAACTCTCACTCGCCATCGAGATCAACAAGCGAGTTAGGAGTGACGACGAGTGGTTCGACGAACCTGACGAACTCGACCGTGTCGAAGCAGCAATTCAGTCCATCGACGACTTCGACGATCCCGTAGCCGCTGCCGGTGCACTCGCATTCAGGGTCACCAGAGCTCAAGGGTTCACTGAAGGGAACAAGAGGACCGCGCTCCTGCTGGCCAGATGGACCCTCGACAACAACGGACTAGACGGAAGCGGGATTCTCGATCCGGCTGACCGTGAGCTTGCCGACCTGCTCGTACAGGCGGCGGCTGGCCTCAACGTTGAGGCCGAGATCCTCCGGTTCTTGATCGACAGAACTTGATCCGCAACAGCACCTAGTTCTGACCAGGTGAAACCGCCGTTGACCTGGGCCTCTGGCACGTCGCCTCAAACGCGCGAGGACGAACTAGGGGCGGTGATCGCTGGGAGGCCTGTGGTTGTTGGGGACTTGGCTAGTTAGGCAAGTGGTGTCAAACACGAGTCAAACGAGTCAACCCGGAACAAACATCAACCCGGAACGTCACCCACGAGTCAGCAGGCCTATTTGGGAATGGCCTCGGCGGATATGTCGCCCTCACGCCCCCGACGTCGGTGTGGATTTCTCCTTCTTGGGGATCGGGTGACCCCATCCATAAGAGCGGCGGACGTTTACAGGGTTCGACTCCCCGCCCGGCGCGCCGAGGCCTCCGGGCGGGAGAGTCATCAGGGCAGGCTGCTCCAGCGCTCCACGATCCTCTTCATCGCGTCCAACTGGCTGCGAGACGTGTTGGGGTCGAGCCGCAGACTCTCCGCGGCCACGATCGCCTGGAGGAACGTTGTATCCACCGTCCTGTCGCCGTTGTTGTCGACGAGCGTATCCCACTCGATGGCTCCATTGGCGAAGTTGAGCCAGGCTGCCAACAACTGCTGATCGAATAGCTCGGTGGCCGAGCTTGTTACGCTCGTGTCGAGCACGTCGTACGCCTCTCCAAAGGTGTCGGCTCCGGTGCTCTCGCCGAACACTCTGCTCATGTAGTACACGATCTGCAGGTAACAACCAAGTGTCTCCGAGTCGAAGTCAGGCCTAGGCCCCGTCCCGAATGCGTGATAGCGGTTTTGTTGCTTCCAGTAGCCATGGGGACGATTGGGACTGCCGTTGCCCACAATCACTACGTTGAGCGATCCGGTGGCACTGCCCCCGTCGTCGTCGCCCACCGCCAGCCCGCTGGTGTAGACACACGCCTTATCGAACACGTGATCACTGGTAGCCGAGATGTCACGCGGCTGGATCGACGGGCTCGGTGTCGGGTCCGGTGTCGGTGGGTTAACCATCGAGTCGGACACGTCGAGTGGCGTGCCGTCTCCCCAATCCCAGGTAATGGTCAGGTCGTCGCTACCAGGGTCGGTGATTCGGACGCCAAAGTCGACGCCGGCGCCGGCATGCGCGATGACGGTGGGAACCCCGTTGACCGAGACGGTGCCAGTGGTGTCGACGACAGCAGTCGGGTCGACGTTGTTGACAGTGACCGAGATCGTCTCACAGGCCGTCGTGTCGTCATCTGTTCCGCACACTGTCACCGGGTATGTGCCGTTGTCACCGTAGGTGTGCGAGGAACTGAAGGTCAGCGTCGCATCCGGGCGAGTGTTCTCAGTCGTACCGGTGAGCGCCTGGGCACCGTCACCCCAGTTGATGGTGGCAGTCAGCGTGTCCTCCCAGCCCGGGTCTCGGATCGTCCCGGACACCGTGACCGAAGCGTTCTCAGCGACCGCAACCGGGGTGTTGGCTTCGATGGCCGGAGCGACGTTGGTCACCGTCACGTTTGCGGTATCCTCCGCGGTCAGACCGCTAGGGTCCCGAACACAGACCTTGACAGTGGTCGTCCCGTCGTTGCCGACATCGGTGAACAACGGAGTCGAGTCTCCGGAGGAGTCGTCGCAGACGCCGTCACCGTCCAGATCCCACGAGAAGTTGAGCGCCTCTCCTTCGGGGTCGAACGATCCCGAACCGTCCAACTCGACATCCGTTCCTTCGGGGGTCTGCCGATCCGGTCCGGCGTCGGCGACAGGAGCGAGATTAGGAACGAATAACCGGAACCGGACCTTGGCCCTCTCGGAATCCCCGATCGTCGGATCGTGGTCACCCTCTGACTCGAGAGTCTGCCCGCACGTTCCGGAGACCTCTCCGGTGATCGCTCCTGGTAGGCGTTTAATGCACTTGTCCATGTCGACCTGGAAGTCGAGGGTGCTGTCGTCCTCGTCGTCGGTGGGATCGATATCGATCAGGTCATCTCCGAAGTTGGCGGATGGCACGAGTGGGCTCTCGCCGTCCTCGTCCCAGATCTCGAGGTGCACCGGGACCGAGCCAGTCAGCGGAACCGAACCACCGTACGCCCAGCCAGGGTTGACTACGACTTCGGTGTCGACGGCCTCCTCACCGCGGTTTTGCCCCAGGTACCCGTTGACCGTCACCTTCCCGTAGAAGTCCGCGTCGTCGAAGGTGTCAGCGTCGTCGTCGGAGTCCTCCACGTAGTCGATAGTGAGGGCGAGAACGGGCTGGCGGACGGTGCGCTCGAAATGCCGGTAAAGGGCGGCGATTGCCCGAGTCCCGTACATGTACGTGATGTCTCTGATTCGGCTGAGATCACCATCGTTGTCGTTGATCTCCTCGCCGAACGGGCCGTCGTCGTCATCGTTGTTGTCCAGGTGGTCCTGGATGCGCGGGCTGCTGATATTGGCAGCCATGTCGTC
>JBAPYG010000538.1:0-12235 GCA_049284615.1 Acidimicrobiia bacterium | reverse complement strand
CTACTGGCCCTTGCCCTCGTCGCCGCGTATGACCGCGAAGCGCGCCCTGCCGGCACGCTGGGCGTCGTCGCTCTCGGCGCTGCGATCGTCGGCACGGTGTTTATGGCCGGGGACTGGTGGTTCGAGGCGTTCGCCGTACCACGGATGGCTGAGGTCGCACCTCAGGTGATGGACACCTGGGTCGGCGGCCGGCTGCTCATGGGTGGCGTGTTGAGCTTCGCACTCTTCGGGTTGGGTTGGGCCTTGTTCGGCATCGCCAGCCTACGTGCTCGCGTCTTCCCAGCCGCTGTCTCTGTTGCGATCCTCGCCGGTGGCCTCCTGTCTGGCGTTCCCGTCGGTATCGTCTACCTGACGGGCGGCCTGATCCTTGGTCTGACCATGGTGTGGTTAGGCGTATGGATGGTGCGGACGACCCCGACCGCCACCGCGTCTGGCGAGTTGCTCGAGGCCCGATGAACGCGGGATCCTCTCGCTACTGGACCTGGCCATCACGGGCATCCAACTGCGCACGATCGCGGCGCCTCACGGCAGGCACCCGTCGGTTGTAGGTGTCGATCCAGGACGCGAAAGTTCCTCGGCGACGGCGTGATGCTGTACTTTCCCGCACCCGCAGCCGCCGTTCGCTGTGCCCGACGGCTCGTTGATCTCGGGGGTGGTCCCGATCTCCCGTCCTTGCACGCAGGAGTGGACGTGGGATCTGTCGTGTTCCGCGACGGGGATTACTTCGGGGGAACAGTGAATCGTGCCGCCCGAATTTCTGACGTGGCACGACCCGGCGAGGTGCTCATCTCGAAGACCACCGCCGAGACCGTGCGGACATCGCTAGGCAGTGCCGTGCAGGGTGTGGGAGAGTTTTCGTTGAAAGGTGTCGCCAAGCCGCTGCCTCTGTTCTCCGTCGGGGCTCTGCCCGAAGATTGATACGAAGCGGCAACCCACCAAACGCCCTGTTCAGCTAGTGAGCTCGGAACTGGTGGGATGTATTGAGATGCCATCCCCGCAGTCCGGGTCGGCAGGGGGTTGCCCAACACCGGTCTTCGAGGGCCAAAGCGGGGTTTGGGGACCGCCATCCGATCGATATCAAGTGGGCGGATGTCATGCTTCAGGATCGTGAATCGAGCGATCTGAAGAGCGCTTCATCACCCGGATCTGAATCCCAGTGTTCCCACATCCACCGCTGAGCCGCCACCGTCGGCAACGAGCACCGCACCGGTCACGAACGATGCACCCGGTCCGGCCAGGAACTCGACGCAGCTCGCGATTTCCTCGGGCTCGGCCGCACGCCCGAGCGGTAGCGGATGAACGAGCCGGCCCCATAGCTGCTCTGCTGTCAACCCCTGTTCGGCCGCCATGAGCTCGGTCTCACGCTCGCTCATCTCGGTCCGGGTCCATCCCGGGCAGATGGCGTTGACACGAATCCCCTCCGCGCCGAAGTCGACTGCGGCTGATCGGACGAGACCGAGGACGGCGGTCTTGGATGTCACATACGCCGCATAGTGAGGGCCTGAACTGAGTCCGGCCACCGAGGAGACGACGACGATGCTCCCGCCGCCCCTCCGCCTCATCGAGGGGACAACAGACCTCATGCCGAGAAGCACTCCGTCGACATTGGCGCGCTGGACGGCCCGCCACTCTTCGAGGTCCACGGTCTCCACCGAGCCGAAGCCCTCGATGCCCGCATTCGCCACGAGAATGTCGACCCCGCCGAACCGTTCATCAGCTGCCGCGACGACCCGACTCCAATCCTGCTCGCTGGTGACGTCTGCAACGACGGCCACACCACCGACATCGCCTGCCACGTCTTCGAGGGGCTCTGATCTCCGTCCGGTGACGATGACGTCGACACCCCCGTCAGCCAGGGCACGGACCGTGGCCGCCCCGATGCCCGTCCCACCTCCGGTGACGATCGCGACGCGACGCGGCGGTGACATCACGCCACCATCTCTGCCGAGCGCTTGACGACGTATGCGCAGAACCGAGGAAGCTCGTCCGTGGACTCGATGAACTGCGACGGCTTGATGCAGATCGATCCAAAACCCCTGTTCACCTGGATTGGGAGCTGCTCGAGAGCTTCGTCGAGGTCGGCCGGCGAGCGTTCGTCGGGAAACCTCCCTCGAACACCGCCCACCCACTCCAGTTGTTGGGGATCCCGCCCGGCGTGTCGGAGACTGTTACGGATGGCCTCGAGCTCGTCGTCACTTGGCTGGCCGAGTGGATGAAACCCGTCGCCGTGTTGTACGAGACGCCGGAGCACAGCAGGATGAGCCGTACTACCACCGATCCAGATCTGCGGTCCCTCTGGTCTCGTCGGTTTCGGTTCGAGATAGACGTCCTCGAACTGGTAATGGTTGCCTTCGAACGAGGCGGGAGACCCCGCCCAAAGGTCGTTCCACGCTTCGAGATGCTCGTCGAGGCGGCTGCCCCGCTCGTCGAATGGCACACCGAGCGCCCGGTACTCGGGCTCATGCCAACTCACCGTTGGCTGGACCACGAGGCGACCCGAACTCAAGAGGTCCAGAGTCGCCAGTTGCTTGGCGAGGAGCAGCGGATGTCGGAGCGGCGCGATGACCGCTGCCAGGGCGATGCGTATCGAAGATGTCACCGCAGACACCGCGGCGGCGAGGCCGAGCGAGTCCGGCCAGGGCGTCGCCGGGTCCTGGTTGCCTGGCATCGCATAGTCACGCGGGTTGCCCATCAGGCCACTCGAGCCCGCAGATGGCCCGAGGACGATGTGCTCGGACAACATCACGGCATCTATGCCGGAGTCCTCGGCGACCCGGGCCATCTCCACCAACTCGGCTGGGCGCCTCGGATCGACGAGGGTCCAGTTCTCACTGAGGACGAGGACGATGCGAGGAGAGGGACTCAACCCCAAACCCGTTCTGCGACGCGTCCCACGGATGCCAGCTTCGCCCACTGAATATCCTCCCCGATCTCGTTGCCGTCGATCACCGAGGCAAAACCGCACTGGGGCGAAATGGCCAGCTGTTCGAGATCGAGGAAGCGACCGGCCTCTTCGATCCTGCGGATCAGTTCCTCATCGGTCTGGACGCCCGAGGTCTTGGTGCCCACCAGGCCCAGAACGAGCGTCTTGGGGGGCGGGACGAAGCGGATCGGGGACACATCGCCCATTCGATCGGTGTCCTCCCATTCGACGAGAAACACGTCGTAGTCGAGATCGTTGAAGACCTGCTCCGCGACCGGCTGGAGGGAGCCTTCGCACAGATAGCGTGACCGGTAATTCCCCCGGCAGATGTGGAGGCCCGTGGTGACCCCCTCGGGGATCCCCTCCAGGACCGCCTGGTCGGCGGCGATTGCCTCGGTCATTACCAGGTCGAGATCGAAGCCGTCGGCGACCATCTGGCTCCGCCAGCGCTCGTCGACCAAAAACGGATACATCGGGAAGTCGAACTGGATGTACCGGGCCCCTTCCGCCACGGCGTCGGCTACCAGGTCGCGCGAAATGGCCACCGCGTGATCGGTGAGTTCCTGTCTCGACGGATATACATGGTCGTTCACCCCGGGTTTCCACGTGTAGGGGTTCGAGAAGATCGACCCGGCGGGGAGGGTCACCTTGAACGGGTGATCCGTGATCCCCGACATGAAGGCCGCCTCTCTCGAGAGCGGGCTGTCGACCCTTTCCAGCCGGTCGACGACCTTGTGCACGTGCCAGACGACCGTGTCTCCGCCGTCGTTGCGAAACTCAACCGGGTTGTCATCGGTGGAGAAGCCCCGCACCGAATCCCAGAAGGAATTGAGGAACATGTAGCGTCGAAATTCCCCGTCGGTGACGACGTCGAGACCAAGGTCGATCTGACGCCGCACCACGTCGGCGATAGCTTCGTTCTCGAGGTGGCGCAGCGTGTCGGCGCCGCGCGAACGCTCGTCGTCGAGCATTGCTCGGTGCCCCTCGCCGTAGTAGCCCGCGACGGCGGTCTTGAGCGCTTCCGGCCTCAACAGGCTGCCGACCACCTCGGCTCGGGCTGGATGACGGGCCATCACAGCAGCCTAGATCCGGAGCCCGCCCGATAGACTTCGCAGGCCCGGCGACTCCTGGAGCAAGTTGACCACAACCGACGTCCGCCCGGACGATGCGCACGCAGACATCGTCGCCCACGACACCTATCTGCGCGACGTCCCTCACGCCACCTTTGCCAGACTGCGCAGGGAGAGCCCCGTGGTCTGGATCGAGGAGGATGGATCGAACGCGGGCTTCTGGGCGGTAACCAAGTTCGACGACGTCGGTCAGGTCAGCCGCGACTACGAGACCTTCACCACAACGAAGGGGATCCGGCTCGAGGAGATGAAATCTGATGAGCTCGAGGCTCGGCGCACCATGATGGAGTTCGACCCGCCGGAACACACCAGGCTGCGCCGACTCGTCTCCAGAGGCTTCACGCCCAGGGTGATCGCCACCTACGAGGAAGCCTTCCGGTCACTGGCGAGCCAGGTGCTGGACACTGTGCTGCCGCAGAGGGAGTTCGATTTCGTGACCGAAATCGCCCGCGATCTCCCCATTCGCCTCCTGTGCCGACTGCTCGGTGTGCCCGAGGCCGACGCCGAAAGTCTCGTCGGTTGGGGAGATCAGATGATCAGCCACACCGATCCCGAATACACCCGGTTCGTGGTCGATCAGGTCGATACCGACGAATACCGCCTGCTCCCTTTCCGGAGCCCCGCGGCTCTGGAGGTGTTCCAGTACGCCGAGGAGATCGCTCAGGAACGGAGAAGAAGACCCCAAGACGACATCGTCACCACCCTGCTGAATGCGGAGCCCGATGGCGTGCCGCTCACCGACCTCGAGTTCAAGAACTTCTTCTCACTCCTGATGGTGGCCGGCAACGAGACGACCCGCCACACCTTGAGTCACGCCGTCACGTTCCTGATCGACAATCCGGATCAGATGGAAGAACTGCGAGAGCACCCGGAGTTGATGCAATCGGCCACCGAGGAGATCCTCCGTTTCTCTTCCGTGACCATGCACTTCCGACGCACGGCCACACGTGACACCGAGTTGCGGGGAGTTCCCATTGCCGAAGGCGACAAGGTGGTGACCTACTACATCTCGGCGAACTTCGATGAGGACCACTACCCCGATCCGTTCCGGTTCGACATCCACCGCAACCCCACTGACCAGTTGGCCTTCGGTAGCGGCCGTCATTTGTGTCTCGGGGCATGGCTGGCCCGTCTCGAGGTGAGGGTGACGCTGGAGGAGCTGTTGCCGCGGTTGGTTGACATAGAGATCGCCGGACCGGTGCAGAGGCTCCGGTCCAACTTCATACGGGGCATCAAGCACCTGCCGGTGGCAGTGACCCTCGCCTGACGATCCAGGATCAGTTCAGACCGAAGTGCGGATCGCCCGGTCGACCTCGATCATGCCCGCGACCATTGCGTTGCGCTGGTCGGGATGGAGATGGACGTACGAGCGGATCGGGGGTAGCGCTACTGCGACGTGACTGGCTCCCATGAGCTCCGCCTCAGCATGACAAGCCTCCGGGCCGAGGAAGATCTCGAACCTGGTGAAGTCGAGGGGCTGCAGCGCGACGGAAAGGGGGCGATCTGATCCAAGACGGGAAGCGAGTTGCCGAACCAATTGCCCGCCCGCGACGGAGCTCGCGGTCACACCGGTCCGCTTCAGACGTCCGGTGTGCACCAGTTCGATCTTCCCCTTCTCAGGAAACGAAACGCCCAGGTCGACGTTGAAGACCGCAATCTCGGTCCTACCGAGGAATCTCTTCTCGACACGCGAGGCCACAGCGAAGGCCGGCCCACCGTCGTCGGGGACGAATCGGGCTCGACCCACCTCATCGACCTCCTGTCGATAGCCCGCCAAGTCGCCCGCGATCACGCCCACGAGACGCGACGATGGTCGGCCCAGAGTGGTGCTAGGCACTAGTTCCCGATGCCCTCCTCGGCTTTGAGCGTCTCAGGATCGACGGGCTGCCACGGGTTCGCCCTCTGTACGCCATAGGTCCAGACGAGCGCGTAGAGGGCACAAACGCCGAGCATGATGAAGAACGGCGTGTAGATGTCACCACGGGTGAGTCCCGGAGGGGCGATGTACCACGCCGCCACGAGCATGCCGACCGAAGCCAGGATCTGAGGTAATGGATAGAGGGGGGTTTTGTAGGGCCGGTCGAGATCGGGGCGCCGGGACCTGAGGATCATCACCGAGATGTTGACGAGGATATAGCTGAAGATCCACGCCATCACCGCAGCGAGGATGAGCGAGATGATCGAAGGCACGTCACCGTCGAGGATGATGGCGCCCACAATCGCGATCGCCGCCACGACGATGATCCCGACCCATGGCTCCTTGTATCGCGGATGTAGGTACCCGAACACCTTGGGTAGGGAACCATCCTTGGCCATGCCGTAGAAGATGCGCGAGACGCCTGCGATGACCGTGTTCAACGTTGCCGCGGAGGCGAGTAGGACCGCGATCCCCAACCAGATCTGACCGAAATCACCCATGACCGCCTGGGCGAACTCGGGTATCGCCAGAGGTGTATCGAGGATGAATGTTCCGTCACCGAGGTCGATGTTCTCCACCTGGCGTGCCACCGCGGCCCCGTAGAGAAACATGGCCAGGGCCACCGCAATCAATCCGATGTACATCGCCCTCGGAATCGTCTTGGAAGGCTCGCGCAGCTCAGAGGCGAGAGGGGTCACGTACTCGACCCCGACGAACAGGAAGAGGGCGAGACCGACCATCGTGAGGATCGCGGTGAGATCGGTGCCGACAAACGACTCACCGAAGTATCCGCTGATGCTCGTCTGCTTCTCCGCGAACAGTCCCATCAAACCGAAGATGATCAGCGTGGCCCACATGAAGGCGGTCATGGCGATCTCGGTCGCGGCGTAGGGCCTGATCCCGACCATATTCACGATACTGAGGATCACAACGAGAGCGACACCGATCCACCACGACCCGGACTCCTGAAACCCTTCGAGGAACGAGAAGTTGAACGACGCGAAGACACCAGCCGTCGCAGTTTCGGCCACACCGGCGAACACATGGACCAGGAGATACGCGGCGAGGCTCCCGGTGATGGCGAAGAACCGCCCCATGCCCGCCGCGACGTAGTCGTAGACCGATCCGGCGGTCGGAAGGATTCCGGCCGCCTCGGAGAAGCTGGCCGACTGGGCCATCATGAGTACGAAAGCGATGACAATCGCCCAGGCGAAGATATAGCCGCCGGCGCCGAATCCGGTCTGGGCTGTGAGCAACACCGACCCGGCGATGATCAACCCGACCGCCGTCGCGAGGGCAGTCGGGAAACCAATGGCCGCCGCTTCCAGCCTCACACCAGACCCGTCCTGAGTCGACATGTCTCCTCCTGTCAGCCAGACCATCGCAATCTAATCAGGGCCTGTTGGGCGCTGCGGCCCGGAATGGCGCCCGCGGGTCTACAGGCCTTCGAGCCACCAATCGAGCATCCGCTCCAATGCGGGTTGCGTTTCCTGCGCCTTGCTCGTCGTCTCCTTCACCAGCTCCTCGGGCTCGAGACCCGCATCGATCAGCTTTCGATCACCACCCACCGCACACCAAGACTCGAGCAGCGACGTCGTCACCTCGGGATGGAACTGGACTCCGAGGCTCCGCCCATAGCTGAATGCCTGGAGGCCCGACTCGTTGTGGGCCAGCGCGGCGGCGCCGACGGGCAGGGTGAACTCATCGGCGTGATATTGGAACCACGGTCCTCCGACAATCGCCGGCTCCTGCGATTCGACGCCACCCCATCCATACTCGGGGATTGCCGCCGGTGCGACGGTCCCACCGAGAGCCATCGACATGATTTGTGCCCCGAAACAGATACCCAGTATCGGAGTTCCTCTGCTGAGGCGATCCCGAACGAACTCGACCTCAGGTCGCACCCAGCCCTGCAGCTTCGGTTCGTATGCCGACCACGGTGCTCCCATCGCTACGACGACGTCATAGCCATCCCGGTCGGGAAACGTTGCGGTCACCTCCGGATCGTGGATGTTCTTGACGACCACGAGAGGCTCGAGAGCGAATCCTCGCGATTCGAGATGGTCACCGACCCGTTCTGGCGTCGACAGAGCGTCGTGCTCGATGATCAGAGCCCTCACGTCCGAAGGGTATCAACACGAAACGCCCCGCAGGTCGAAGAAGGACGCCCTCTTGGTACTGTCCGGCCCGACCCGAAGGGAAACAGGCGAGGAGTTGTCAGAATTGCCCCACACGACATACAAACGTGTCCGGTTCCTTTGGCCCGACCACCTCGGGCTCGCCCGCGGCAAGTATCTCTCGGCGGTCCGTGCCGAAGAAGGCAGCAACCACTGCGTAGCCCTGTTCTCCCTCCAGCTCAATCGAGTGATGGAGCCATTTCCCGGCGCACACCACGAGAGCTTCCCCGATGTCGAGGCCCGTTTTCCGATCGAAGCCATCCGCCCCGGATGGGAGGAAGGCACCGGTGTCGTCGTCGCCTCGATCTCCAAAGACGGCACGCCGATCGAGCTCGCACCGCGGTCCATCCTGGAGCGGGTTCTGGCTGACTGGCACAACCTCGGCTACAGGCCCCAGATCGGTTTCGAGCTGGAGGCGTTTCTCTTCGAGCCTGACGGGAACCGTGGCTGGCAGCCCATCCACACCCCCGGCTCCTACGTTTACGGCACCGGTACCTCCGCCGACCCCAGCGGCACGATAGAGAAGATCATGGACACCGCCCACGACATGGGGATCGAGTTGGAGTCGGTCAACTCGGAGTACGACGACGGGCAGTTCGAACTGACTCTCCGCTACGACGATGCGATGCGTGCCGCCGACGACGCCTTTCTATTCAAAGTGATGGCCCGGGAGGTCGCCACCAAATGCGGCTATCACCTTACGTTCCTCGGCAAGCCGATCACCGGCAGAGGCGGTAGCGGCATTCACGTCAATATGTCGATGCTCGGAGACAACGATCAAAACGCATTCGCCGACGAATCCGACCCCGACGGGTTGTCCACCCTCGCCCGCCAATGCATCGCCGGAATGGTCAACGACCACGTTTCGATGTCCGCCCTCGTCGCCCCCACGGTCAACGCCTACAAACGACTCCAGCCCGGCCAACTGAACGGTTACTACGCCAACTGGGGCTTCGACCACAGAGGGGTCGCCGTGCGGGTGCCACCGTCACGGGGAGCCGGCACCCGCCTCGAGCATCGGGTCGCCGACGGAGCGGCCTCGGTCCACCTGGCGGCGGCCACATGTCTGGTCAGCGCCCTGCGTGGAGTTCGGAACGAGATGGAGTGTCCCCCGGCGGAGACCCAGGACTGTGTCACCGGGGTCGACACCGACGTCAGCGTGCCACCCAGCCTCGGAGCGGCCCTCGATGCCCTGGAGGCAGATCAGGAATTCATCAACGACTTCTCTCCCGGGTATACCGAAGGGTTCCTGACAATCAAGCGGGCCGAGTGGCAGCGATTCATCGAGTCGACCACCGACTGGGAACTGAACGAGTACCTCGAGTACTACTGATCAATTCCAGGAGACCGGCACCGAGACAGGCCCGCGGAACTCGAACCCGTGTAGCTCGACCTCCCCGTCGAGACGGAGCCCGGGCAGCCGCTCAAACAGACGGTCAACTCCGATCCTGACCTGTTGACGACCCATCCACTCGCCGAGACACCTGTGTTCACCGATGCTAAACGCCAGGTGGGCTCCTTCGCCGCGGTCGACCCGGAACGAATCGGGCTCGGACCATCGGCGTGGGTCGCGGTTGGCCGAGGTGAGGACAGCGGCGACCATCTCACCGGCCGGGATCGTGACCCCGCCGATCTCCGTGTCACGGGTGGTCTGCCGCGTCGCCGTGCCAACAGGGGAGTGGAAGCGGAAGGTCTCCTCGATCACCCGGCGAACGACCGACCGGTCTTCCAGGACACGTTCGTGCAGGTCGGGGTCACTGAGGATCTCGTAGACAACAAGACCCACCGCATCGCGGGGCTCGTTGATGCCACCCGAGATCATCAGCCTGACGTTGTTGGTGATCTCCTCGCCGTCGAAACCCTCGTCGACGTATGTGGCGAGACCGGATGGGTCTCCGGCTTGGACCGCTTCGAGGTGGGTGGCGAGAGCACGACCGAGCTCGGCGTGCGCCGTGGCGGCTATTGCCGTCTTCTCGGGCTCGTTCTCGAAGTTGGCGAGACCGGTGATGACCCCATGACACCACCCAGCGAGTTGCTGCCATGTCACGCCGTGGAGACCCAAGGCCTCGAGCAGGGTGAGATTGGCCAGTGGCTCGGCATAGAGCGGCATCAAGTCGGCGCTCTTCTCGGCGACGAAGTGGTCGATCACTTCGTCGAGCATGCCCGACAGTCGTGCTGCCATGGCGCGCCCGGGGGGTGTCGCGGCGAACGGTGATCGCATGCCGTTGGCGAGCCGGTCATGAGGCGCACCGTCGAGGGTGAGCATGTTCTCGCCGAGACATTCCCGCAGCCAGCTGGGGTCGGTATTGGCAGTGAACTCATCGGGGCTCTGGCACACATGTACGACATCGTCCCAACGGGTAACGAGCCACATCTCGATACTCGGCACGTAGACGGCCGCCGCGAGCTCTCGCAACGCGGCGAGGATCGGGTGTGGTTCCGCTTCGAGATCGGCCAGGGTGATGGTGTCAGGGTCGATCATGCTGCCGCAACCTATCTCAACCAAAGACCTCGAGCCATATGATCGGGACCATGAGAGTCACCGTCGACGAGGAGCTCTGCGCCGCCACCGGGCAGTGCGAGCTGATATGCCCCGAGGTGTTCGAGGTGGACCTGGTTTCGGAGGTCAAACTCGAGGCGCCCGAGCCAGCCCTACACGATCGGGTACGCGAAGCCGCCGACTCCTGCCCCACCGGGGCAATCCTTCTCCACGACAGCTGAGCTTCCCTCGACTCCACCCGGGGTCGGTCGCCGTCTCGAGAGACGCGGTGTCTGCGAGACTCTGAACGTGCGACTGCAACCATTCGCGATCGCGGTCGACGAAGCCGAGTTGGATGAGCTCAGGCGTAGGCTTCGAGACACCCGCTTTCCGAGCAGCGCTCCGGGTCCAGCCTGGTCGCAAGGCACTGATCTCGACTATTTGCGCTGGTTCGTTTCTTATTGGGCGGAAGAATTCGACTGGCGTAGCAACGAGCGTGAACTCAACCAGTTTGACCATTTCCTGGCCGAGGTGGGTGGGTATCGCATCCATTACGTCCATCAAAGGGCGCGGCATGGCGGCGGACTTCCGCTGATCCTCATCCACGGATGGCCGAGTAGTTTCACGGAGTATCTAGCCGCGATCCCCTTGCTGACCGACCCCGCGGCCCATGGGATAGATGGCCCCGCCTTCGACGTGGTGGTCCCTTCACTCCCCGGTTATGGCTTCTCGCCACGGCCAGACCGTGTCGGAGTGAACTATCGCGAAGTGGCCGACGTCCTTCTTGATTTGATGGCCGGTCTCGGGTACCAAAGCCTGGGAGCTGGTGGGGGGGATTTCGGGTCTGGGGTCGCAGCTCATATGGCGATGCGGGCGCCAGAGCGACTGTTCGGTCTGCACCTCACAAACGTGGAGATCGAGGAGGCAGACGTTTCCCCCGCAGAACTGGATGATTCCGAGAAGGCCTTCATCGAAGAACGGGATCAGTGGGACGAGCGGGAGCGGGGCTATTCCTCGATCCAGTCGACCAGGCCACAGACACTGGGATATGCCCTGACAGACTCGCCGGCGGGCCTGGCAGCCTGGCTCCTGGAGAAGTGGCGATCGTGGACCGATTCAGGTGGTGACCCCACTGCTCATCTCCCTCCGAACTTCCTGGCTTCCCTGACGACCATCTATTGGGTGACGAGATCGATCACCACTTCGATGCGGGACTACTACGACAACCGATGGCATCCTGCATCGCCATCGAAGATCGATGTACCTACTGCTATCGCAGTGTTCGGCAACCAGTTCGTTAAGGAGGCTGAGCCGCCCAGGTCATGGGTCGAGCGTCTCTACAACGTGCAACGATGGACCCAGCACACAGCTGGCGGACACTTCGCTCCAGTCGAAGAACCGACCCTGTTCGCCCGTGACATCACGTCCGCGTTCGGGCAGTTCACTGCAACACCACCGGCCTAATCGAATACTCGTATTGAGCGTTGTTGGAGCGATTCGGCCTCGTCAGTTATGGAGTCGCTGCGGAGACCGTTCCTGAGGCGAATGCAATTCTGGTTCCGTCTGGCGACCACGCCGGAAGAGTGTCATAGGCAGGTCCGTCCACAA
>JBAPYG010000537.1:0-22126 GCA_049284615.1 Acidimicrobiia bacterium | reverse complement strand
TTCATGACCCGCTCCATCTCGTCGACCACCGGGAGCTTGAGCCAGGTGTGCCGACTGGTGTTGCCCAGGCCTGCAGCAATCGCCACCGACTTGATGACGGAATCGGGGGTCAGGTCGTTGACCACCTTCCCGTCCCGCCAGCTCGACATGAACGGCTCCAGCATCGCCATCAGCCCCTCCGCGGCCAGCTCGGACACGGTGCGCCCCGTCTGCTCCAGTGTGCGCACGGCCCCCGGGTCGTCCAGAGCGATTCGCACCAGCATCTTCCCGCCCTCGAGCCCCATCGCCGCTATGGCCGAGGTGTCGTAGGCGGTGTGCCGATCGTCCAGCTCGAATGTCGAACCGGCGAGACCACCCCGATTCATCGACCCGACGACCACCTTTTCGTCGAGGGCACCGGCCAACAGGAGGTCCTCGATGATGTCGGGCGTGCCCAGGACGCCGTCGACACCCGGCCGACCCAACGCCGTCACCACACGGGCCAGCAACTCGCCGCGGTCGCCCATTGCCATGGGTCTGCCCCGAGCGGCCAGGGCCCCACGTGCAGGATGATCGGCTGCGATCAGCAACATCCTCTCGCCGAGAGCACCCGGGCGACGATGGTGGGCAGCCCTGCTGATCGCATCGGGGTCCTCCACACGGAGACGTCTGATCCGCTCGATGTCGATAGTCACCTTCACCTCCGCGGCAGGGCCGCCGTCACTTCATCGGTATAGGGCATGGCAGTTGAGCATTCCAGGCGGGAGGCCACGATGGCACCGGCCGTGTTGGCGAACTCCAGGGCCCGACCCAGGGGCCAGCCGGCGAGAAGCCCATGACATAGCGCTCCTCCGAAGGCGTCTCCGGCCCCGAGCCCGTTCAAGACTTCGACGTCGACCGGCGACACCTTCACGACTCCGGATTCATCCATACCGAGGACGCCCTCGGGCCCGAGTTTCACGATGGCCGTCGCAGGCCCGCGTTCGAGCAGCGCGGTCGCGGCCCGCATCGGGTCGGTCTCCCCGGTGGCCACCTCACACTCCCTCAGGTTGCCGACCACCACATCTATCGCGGGAAGGACGTCTCCGACCTCGCCCCGCGCCTCGGCGGGATCGTCCCAGAAGACCTCGCGGTAGTCGAGGTCGAGCACCGTCGTGCCGGCGCGGTCTCGGATCCGTAGCGCCTCGTGATGGGCCGATCGGCTGGGCTCGTCGGACAGCCCCGTGGTGGTTATCCACAACAGGTCGGTGTCGGCGATCGCCCTGGCGTCGAGCTGCTCGGGCTCGATCTCCATGTCCGGCGCCTTGGGATAACGATAGAAGGTGATCGGGAAGTGATCCGGGGGATGGATCTCGCAGAACGTGATCGGTGTCGGGAGGTCGGCAACCGTGGTCACGTACTCTGCGCTGACACCGAGACGCTCCAGCTCCTCACGCAGATAGCGGCCGAAGTCGTCGGCGCCGGTCCTCGAGATCAGGGCGGTGCGACGACCGTGGCGCGCGGCGGCGACGGCGACATTGGCCGCACTCCCTCCGAGGAATCGCCCGAAGCTGCTCACCGAGCGCAACGGCACCCCCTGTTGGAGTGGATACAGGTCGACGCCGAGCCGTCCCATGGCGATTACCTCGAAGCTCACGCCGGCTCCGGGACGAATTCGCCCACCGTTATCGCACCGTCGTCTGCCAAGGTCAGGACCAGCCCGGCCACCCACGGCGGCTCGCCTATGTCCCGGCCGAGGAAATCATGGCCCACGGCTCGAAGCAGCGGGGAGTGGGTCACCGCAACGACCAACTCCGGTCTGGTGCCGACCGGATCGAGAAGGCTCAGAGCGAAGGCCCGCACCCGTCTCGCCACCGCAGCGGCATCGTCACCGGGTGGCGCGTCGTGACCGAGCCACCAGCCGATCCGATCGGGCGAGACGATGAACTCGGGATAGAACGCGAGAGAGGCAACGTCCCCGGCACTGAGCCCGTCCACCTGTTCGGCCAGCGCCTCGGCGCTACTCACCATGTCCACGCGATGTCCGCCGAGATACAGATCGGGATTGCGGAGTGCAAAGGCGACGGTGGGGCCGGACACCACTCTGCCGGCGTCGACGAGGCCACGAGCCAGATGGGTTGCGGTGTCCCGGGCGCGTCGGGTCTCACCACTCAACACCCGGATCGGGCCCGACACGCTCGCTCCCAGGCCGCGACCGACTGCATGCGAGTGACGCTCCGCCTCACCCGTGATCGGCACGTCGCCCCGGTGCGACGTCACCTCTCCATGTCGGAGCAGATAGAGACGCACTAGACCTTCCCGGTCATCTTGTCGTACAGAGAGGCGGCGTTGAGCGTCTGGATGTGACCCATCATGTAGCCCTGCCCGATGTCGACCGGATAGCGCTCGGCGAAATCGACCCTGGCGACTGTCTCCTCGCGGGTCCACCCGTTGGCGACGGCGGCGGCCACCGCCGCCGTCCAGTCGAGGAGGTTCGAGCGCTGCGTGTCCAGCACCGACTTGGTGGTGACCGGCCCATGTCCCGGGATCACGTGGTCGACATCGAGGCCCCGGATGATCTCCAGTGCCGCCAGCCACTGCTCCACATCCGAGGTCATCAGCCAGGTCTGACACTCGTTGAAGATGGTGTCCCCTGTGAAGACCACTCGCTCCTCGGGGACGTGGACGGCGAGCTGACCCGGGGTGTGCCCTGGGGTGTGGATCAACTCGAAGGTGTGCCCACCAACCCGGAGCGTGAGATTTCCGTCGAAAACGATCGAGCCCTTGTTCGGATCCTGGTAGTACTCGTCGCGGTCGGGGAAGATCTCTGCGGCACCGGGGTCATCGGTGGGAATGGCCTCGGCGGCGTAGGCGAAGGGGTCGAGATCGGGCGTCACGACCATGAAGTTCTCGTAGACACCCCGATGATTGACGACCCTTCCAGCTCCCTTGAAGAAAAAGTTGCCGAAGATGTGGTCGACGTGATGCTCCGTGTTGACCAGGTACTGGATCTCACCGTGCGACTCTGCCTCCTGACGCATGGCGACCGCCTTCGTCGGCAGTTGCGGGGTGTCCACGACCACCACGCCGGCCTCGGTGACCACGAACCCGGGGTTGCACCCGCGGAGCCCGGTCTCGGCAAAGACATTCTTGGTTACGTTCTCCATGGTTGGCCCTCTCTCGTCACTGCGTGGCGGTGAGCCCGCCGTCTATGGTCAGGATCTGCCCGGTGATGAACGCCGAAGCACCCGAGCAGAACAACAGGGTGGCACCGAGCAGGTCGTCGGTGGTCCCCACCCGACCTATCGGGATCCTGGCGACGATGCGCGCCTTGAACTCCGGGTCACCCAGCAGAGATGCCACCTGCGGGGTGTCGACGAAGGTCGGGGAGATGGCGTTCACCGAGATCCCATGCTTGGCCCACTCCGTGGCCCACTGCCTCGTCAACGAGTCGATGGCACCCTTGGCCGCCACGTACGCGGAGTAGCCGGCGTCGATGCCGAGTTGGCCTCGCACCGAGGAGACGTTCATGACACGCCCCCCTGCGCCCTGGGCGATCATCTGGCGAACCGCCGCCTGGGTCGGGAGCAGTGTGCTCCTGACGTTCAGCTCCATGATCCAATCCCAGTCGGTTCCGGGGTACGCCTCGGCGTCGTGGAGGACATCCCCGGCGCCTCCACCGATGGCGTTGACGATGATGTCGACCCGCCCCAGGTCGGCCACCGTCTGGTCGGTCGAGCGCTGGGCATCCTCGGGGTCCGTGGCATCGGCGACGATGGCGATGGCGGTGCCCCCGACCTCCTCGATCGAGGCGACCGTGGCGTCGAGGCTCTCCTTGGTGCGCCCGGTCACGGCAACCGACGCCCCTGCCCCGGCAAGGCCACGGGCCAGAGCCGAGCCGATCGCCCCCCCACCACCCGGGACCATGGCCACCTTGCCCGTCAAGTCGAATATCTCGGCTGTGCTCACTTTCCGTGCCCTCCGTTGCTCTCTGACGTTTCCTGATCCCTGTCTCGAAGAGCGGCCCATACCCGCTCCGGTGTCAGGGGAAGGTCTCTGATGACCACTCCGGTTGCCTGGGTGACGGCGGAGGCGATTGCCGATGACGTGGCGAGGAGACCTCCCTCACCACTGCCTTTGGCTCCGCCAGGCCCCGGCCCATCGCCGTTCTCCACCAGCACAGAGGTCATCTCCGGGGGCAGGTCCTTGAAGGTGGGTATCCGATAGTCGAGGGCGCCCAGGTTTCGGATACGGCCGTGCTCGTCGAGCATGAGATGCTCCATCAAGGTGTGCCCTAGACCCATGACCGCCGCCCCCTCGTCCTGCATCTCGACGTGTTGGGGGTTTATCGCCTTTCCCACATCGGCCACGGTGATGTGCTTCAACAACTCGATCTCGCCGGTCTCGATGTCCACCGCCACCTCCGATGCCGTGCAGCTGAACTCATAGAAGGCGGCCTGACCTCCGAGCGGGTGGTCGACATCACCGGCGCCTCGCTCCGAGCCGGCGGCGATGATCTCTCCGGGCACCGCCCCGAAGACCTGGCTCAAAGCCTCGGCAATGGTGAAGCGCTCGACGCCAACGGATACGGTCCCGGCATCGAACCCGACCTCGTCCGGTGTCACGTCGTGATGCTCGGCGACGAGACGCATCAGGTCTGCGATGGCCTTCTCGCAGGCGTCGACCACCGCGCTCCCCATGAACACCGTGGACCGGCTCGCCGATGTCGAGTAGTCGAAGGGGACCACTGCGGTGTCACCCATCACCAGGCTGATTGCGTCCATCGGTATCCCCAGTTGCTCGGAGACCAGCTGGGTGAGGATGGTTCGGGCACCCTGGCCCATGTCCGACGTCCCCGCGATCAGGGCGGCGCTCCCATCCTGGAGGATCCGCAATATGCAATACGATGCTCCCGCCGTCGCCGAGGCCTTGAGACCGACGGCGATACCGCGGCCATGATGGGGCGCCAGGACCTCACCCCAGCCGACTTCCCGGGCCGCGATCTGCAGGGATTGGCGCCAGTCGCCGTCGGCGGGCCGGTCACCAGGCACGATTTCCTCCCCCGGTGCGGCCAGGTTGCGCAGTCTGATCTCGACGCCGTCGAGACCGAGGACGCGGGCAGCGGCATCCATCTGCGACTCGAGGGCCCACGCCATCTGCGGGGCCCCGAAACCCCGGAAGGCGGTGCTCGGCGTGGTGTTGGAGAGGAGCCCGCGGGCGATCGCCCTCACCGCCCCCACTCTGTAGGGGCCGGCCGCGAAATACGTGCTCTTGGAGATCACACGAGGAGCTATGTCGGCGTAGGCACCCATGAGGAAGTCGTCGACGGAATCGATGAAGGCCAAGACGCCATCACGGGTGAAGCCGCTTCTCATCCGAATTCGGGTGTTGGTTCTACGCACTGCCTGGAAGGTCTCTTCGAGACTGAGGACGAGCCGGACCGGGCGACCCAAGCGCAGGGCCATCGAGGCCACCAACGGCTCGTACTTGGGGAATCCCTTACCCCCGAAACCGCCACCGGGGTCGGGAGCGTGCACTCTGACCTTGGAGATCGGCAAGCCGAGGATCTCCGAGAGTGTCCGTTGCAGGAGATACGGGTGCTGGATCGAGCTCCACACCGTGACCCCACCGGCCTCGGGAGCCGCCATGAAGGCATGAGGCTCGATGGCGAAATGGGTGACCATGGGAAACTCGTAAGTCTCGTCGATGACGACATCGGCTTCGGTGGCGGCGACGTCGCCCCAGCCCCAATCCCAACGCTGCCGGGTATTGGTGGTGCGCCAGGGGTCATCGGCCGGGCGCAGGCCTGGATCACAGACCAGTGGGGCCTCGGAGTCGAGGGCAGCGTCGATGGTGTAGACGCCGGGCAGCTCCTCATAGGACACGCCCACGGCCGCAGCCCCTCGCGCCGCGGATTCGCGGCTGTCGGCCACGACTGCTGCCACGGGATCACCGTGATATTTGGTCTCGGCCGAGGCCATGATCGGTCGATCGACGAAGCGAGGGCCGAACCTCGGCATGGGCCGTGGGAAATCTGCGGCCGTGAAGACGCGGATCACCCCTTCCACCTGCTCGGCCGGCGCACAGTCGATGCTCTCGATAGACGCCCTGCCGCAGTCGACAGTCACCAGAGCCACGTGCGCCACGTCCTCGAGGGCGATGTCGGCCGTGAACCGCTGGTCACCCGTGACCCTCTCCACCCCGCCGACTCGAGACGCCGACACCCTCAGGCCAGGGTCAGACATCGGACGCCTCCGAGGCGGCCATGAGGACCGCCGAGCAGATGCGGGTGTAGCCCCCGCATCGACACAGGTTGCCCGAGAGCGCCTCCCGCACCTCGGTCTCACTCGGACGAGGGTTGGCGTCGAGCAGGGCGGTGGCGGTGACGACCATCCCGGGGATGCAGAAGCCGCATTGGACCGCACCGGCCTCGAGGAAGCTCTTTTGGAGCGTCGACATCCCATCGACACCGAGGCCTTCGATCGTCGTCACGACGCTTCCCTCCATCTCGACGGCGAGCACGAGACACGAGTTCACCGGCTCACCATCGACGATCATGGTGCAGGCGCCGCACTCGCCCTCGGCACAGCACTCCTTCGACCCGGTCAGCTCCAGACGACTTCGAATTGCCTCGAGCAGTGTCACGTCAGGGGGAACGCTGAGCGTCCTTTCCTGGCCGTTGACCGTCATGGAGACCTCTCGGGAGCGTGTGCTCAAGGTGCTCTCTCCAGACGTCTCATGGCTTCGTGCAGCGCACGTCTGCCGTGCACCCTGAGCATGGCCCGGCGGTAGTCCGCCCCGGCCCGCACATCGGTGATCGGGCTGGTGACTGCGAACAACTGCTCCCACCCTCCCCCAGCGGACAGGTCGGCGACGTCGGCAACGCCCAGGAGCGGTTTGGGCCCCACCGCGCCGAAGCCGAAACGCACGGCGCCGGCACCGTCGATCACACAGGCCAGGCTCACCGAGGCCAGGTCGACCCCGCGACGCCGGGTCACCCGGGCGAAGGCCGACCCCATGGGCGACCTAGGCACCGGCACATCGATCGCGGTGACCACCTCGCCCCGTTCGAGCACGGTCGATCCGGGCCCGGTGAAGAGCTCCTCCACCGCCACGTTCCGCTCGCCACCGGGACCAGCGATGCGAACCGTCGCCGAATGGGCGATCAGGGCCGGAGCGGTGTCGGCTGCCGGTGAGGCATTGCACAGGTTGCCGGCCACCGTCGCCCGGTTCCTGATTTGGACCGATCCCACCACCGAGGCCGATTCGACGAGGGCGGGAAAGCTCTCTCTGACCCTGGCGTCCTCGATCAACCTTCGCATCACCACCCGCCCGCCGATGCGAATCGCACCATCGACGACCCCGATCTCATCACCGATCTCCGCGACCGACTTGAGGTCGACCACCACCTCGGGCTCGACCTTGCGATGACGGATCCCGACCATGAGGTCGGTCCCCCCTGCGAGGGCGACTGCCTTGTACGAGCCGAGCAGACGGGACGCCTCGGCGAGGCTCTCCGGGCGGTGGTACTCGAAGCCGGTCATGTGGTGATCGGGCGCGATTGGAGGACGAACAGCTCTTCGCCTTCGAAGGCCCATTCGATGTCCTGGGGCGAGCCGAAGGCCGACTCGAGCTGCACGCCAATCTCGGCGAGCCGGGCGATCTCGGTGTCGTCGAGCACGCGGGCGACCGCCATGTCCTCGTCGAGGTCCACCGTGAGGGTCCCGCCCTCGGGGTCGCGGACGATCATGCGGTCCTGTCGCGCCACCCGTGACCTCTTGAGCCGGCCGTCGCGACGCGTCACATAGTTGTCGGGTGTGATCAGACCCGAGACCAGGGCCTCGCCCAGCCCGTATGCGGCCTCTATGACCATCTGGTCATTCCTCTGCCTGACGGGATCGGTCGTGAACATGACCCCGGACTTGTCGGAGGCGATCTGACGTTGCACCACGACGGCCATCCCGAGATCGGCCAGTGAGCCCTTGTTCTGGCGGTAGAACAGCGCGCGCTCGGAGAAGAAGGATGCCCAGCACTCGACGATCTTCTCCGTGACTGCCGCGGAGCCGACCACATTGAGGAACGTCTCCTGCTGTCCGGCGAAGCTGGCGGCGTCACCGTCTTCGGCGCATGCACTCGAGCGCACCGCCACGAAGACGTCCTCGCCCAGCTCGCGGTATGCCGCGGAGATCTCGGCGTCCAGGGTCTCCGATGGCGTCGTCGCCATGACGATCTTCTGCATCCTGCCTGCAGCGGTCGCGGCATCGGCCCCGGACTCGAATCGAGATGTCAGCTCCTCGAGCTCGGCGAGAGCCCCCCGTCTCCGCAGGGAGTCGGTGAGCGCCGAGGCGGTGACCACGAAGGCGGGTGGCACCGGCATCCCGGCTTCTCTCATGCGGCCGAGGCTCGAGCCTTTGCCCCCGGCGACATCGACGAGATGACAGCCCGGGTCATCGAGCCAGACGACGTGCTCGCTCATTCACTCACCGCCCTGGCAGCCAGGCCGGCTCGTCCCGGCTCCGGCCCCGCCAGGAGCTCTCGAGCCTCGCCGGCATGCTCCCTCATGACCGAGGCGGCGAGATGGGCATCACCGGCGTCGAGGGCGGCGACTATCGACGCGTGTCGGTCCCCCAACCACACAAGGTCGGTGCCGGGGACCATGGCCGTCATGTACGTTCGGGCGAACGGCTCGAGCACGGTCCAGGCGCGCAACAGTGCGTCGCTTCCTGCGGCCGTGACCACGGTCCGATGGAACTCCGTGTTCTTCATCGCCTGGCCGTGGGCGTCTCCCTCCTCGGCCATTACGTGCATCTCCTCGATGAGCGAGAGCAGATGTCTCACCTCGCCCGGAGAGATGCGACTCGCGGCACGATGGGCTGCGATCGCCTCCAGCTCCCCTCTGATCTCCATGTCGTCGAGGAACTCTTCCCTGGTGAAACGGCGGACCCTCGCCCCTCGGTAGGGCTCTATCTCGAGGAACCCGACCCCGGCCAGGTCGCGGATGGCCTCGCGAACCGGTGACTGGCTCACTCCAAGCTCCCGGGCGATACGCGTCTCCACCAGCCGGTCACCGGGCTGGAGCTCGCCCTCGAGGATCGATTGCAGGATGCGGTCCTTGATCCTGGAGCTCAACATCTCCCGGGAGATGGGGTCGACGCGCGCCATCAGTCGGGCACTCCCTCGCCGTGCTCCCGGCTCATGTGGTCAGAAGATCGGATGCCGGTGCGTCCCTCGTCTGATGACCTTCGGGGAGGATCTCCACGACACCCGTCGACCCGTTGACTCGGAGCCGGTCGCCGGTCTTGATCTTCTGAGTGGCCACCGAGGTTCCGATCACCGCGGGGATCCCGAACTCCCGCGACAGAACCGCAGGGTGGGATGCAGCGCCACCGGCGTCGGAGACCAGACCACTGATCTTGGTGAACAGCGTCACCCAGGCCGGGTTCGTCATCTGGCAAACCAGGATCTCGCCATGCTCCACCTGATCGAATTGCTCGGGGCTCATGACGACCCGGGCGGTGCCCTCGACGACACCGGCCGAGGCGGCGAGCCCCTCCACCCGGTCCTCCGGAATGGCCTGGTCACGATGGAGCCGCTCGGGGAAGCCCCAGAGCGGGAGATAGGGGAACGCCAGCGCCTCTTCGGTGGCGGTGCCCACCCAGTCGCGGGGGCGGACCTCGTAGGCGTCCTCCCTCTCGTCCCGACGGTCGGAGATCAGGTCACGGGCCTCGAAGCCCTCCGGGTCGGCCATGAGGTAACGCAGCTCGTTGTACTTCAGGTAGATCACGTCGTTGGGGTCGCCGATGGCGCCCAGCTGCACCAGGTGACGCCCGATACAGACCAGTACCAAACGCACATGGGCGTTGGTGCCCTGATCGATGTAGAAGTGATGGTCCGGGGTGAGTGGGGCCATGCGGGCGTTGGTGTCGTGTGCCGATCGCATTCGCTCCAGCGCCTCCCCCTCGAGACCCTCGAGGAGCTCGTCTGCGGCGGATGCGAGATCGGTCTTCAACTCGGCGATCGCAGCGGGATAGTCGTAGTCGGTGTCGACATAGCCCTTGATCACCTCGAGGATCGGCTCGGGCTGCTCGTAGCGAGTCGGGAAGACGAACTCGTGGCTCCAAACGGCGTGCCACCCGAACTCTTTCTGATAGGGCCGGAGACGTTCGTCCAAGAAGCGACGGCCGCGCTCGCTGCCCTGCAGTGCGGCGTGGATGTCGCCACCGGTCTCGCGGCTGAAGATCGCCGCCAGGTCCCGATCATCCTGGATCTCGCCCTTCATCGTCCACAGGGCCTCGATGGAGTCCCAGTTTCGATCATTGGCCGAGTTCTGCAGCCGACCAAGGAGTGTCGGGTCGACATCCGGCTTGAGCTCGTCGACCGCGGCCTGGAGAGCCAGCGTCGCCGAGAGCTGGGAGAAGTTGAGCATCCAGTGGATCTTCCAGTGGCGATCGTGGATGTCCATGGCATCCTCGAGGATCGTCGCCCACTCCATCAGTGGTATCTGCTCCCATCGTTCGATCTTCTCCTCGAGATACTCGAAATTGCGGATCATCTCCGGGACGAGACGGTTGGCCCACCAATCGGCGAAGTGGTCGCCATAGGTGGGGAGGACGGAATCGAGATAGGAGCCGATCTTCTCGGGATATCCGGGGTCGTCCACCGGTGTCCTCGGGGCGTATCTGTTCCCCAACTCGACCGCCTCCACATCGATGCCGGCGCGTGCCGGGATCGCCGCCGTGTAGAGATAGCCGTTGATGTTCTTGGCGATCCAATCCGCGGCGAAGGGCGTCCCGAACCTGCGAAACATGTGGTCGCACGTGAGCCACCAGCCACCGATGTCGAAATACATCGGGGACAGGGGCTGAGGGCAGTGCAGGTCGTCGAAGAACCAGAAGAGACCCTTCTCGGCGTCGTTTGCCCAGTCGACAGGAAAGTCGTCGTCGCCGAGGAACTGTTTCAGGATCTTGGTCTCATCGCCCATGAGCTCTCCGGTCCTCCTAACCCAGATAATCGATTATCGACGATTCCAACCGTAGTTGTCGTCAGACCCACCGGTCAACAGCATCTGGCCGATGTCAGCCCGACTTGCCCAGGGCCCTGGCGAGACGTCGGGAGTGCTCCGCGTAAGCCGTCTCGAAAAGAGAGCGGGAGCGCCGCTCGCCCACCACCGACGGCGCCGTGAGCACGGTCGGGTGGATCCCCGCCTCGATGAGCAGCTCGGCGGTCCGTACTTTGATCTCGTTGACCACGGTCACGTTGGCCAAGGTCGATCCGGGACCGACGGGAGTCTCCAAACCGTCCAGGGTGACCAGTGCGTCACCTCTGGGAGTGCCGATGTCGATGACCAGGTCGGCGATCTCGAAGAGCCGGGAACCGGAGCTGTGCGTCGCCGGGACGGCCGCGCTCTCGGCGATGGAGGTGACGGCGATCACACCGAGCCCTCGCTCCCTGGCTCCGAGCGCCATCTCCACCGGGACTGCGGCCCGACCCGAGGCGCTGAAGATCATCATGATGTCGTCGGTGCCGAACTCGAACCCGTCGAGGATGACCTCGGCCAGGCCTTCGACTCTCTCGATGAACATGGCCTGTGGCTGACCGTTGCTGCCCACCACCTCGGTGTGGAACGTCATCGACAGCTCGACAATCGGATGAAAGCCGGGAAAGGACCCGTAGCGCGGGAACATCTCCTCGACCGGGATGCGGGAATGCCCGCTTCCGAACAGATGGACGAACCCACCGGCGCCGATGGCACGCGCCGACGATTGCGCGGCGCGTTCGATGACGTCCATCTGGGTGCTCTCGATGTGGTCGAGAAGGCCACGGGCGGCGGAGGTCCAGCGTCCGAGAGAGCTCACGGAGTCTGTTGCCGTCGTGGACACATCAGGCAAATGTATATACATTTGTCAGCCCAATGTCGAGCCAGGCCACATGACAGCGAAGCGGCCACCCCGATACGAGCTCATCGCCGATCACCTGGCCGCGCTGGTGGCCGAGGCCGAGCCCGGGGACCGGCTCCCCTCGGAGGCCGAGCTCTGCGAGAAGTTCGGCGTGAGCCGGATGACGGCCCGACAGGCGGTCCAGATCCTCGCCGCAGACGGGCTCATCGAGCGGAGACGGGGCGCCGGCACGTTCGTCCGCTCCCGGCCGGTCCCCCGCGATCTCGGATCACCACTCTCGTTCAGCGAGAACATGCGCGCCCGCGGGATGACACCTTCCAGCGAGACTCTCCGGTGGGGGCGGGTGGACCCGAGCGATGACGAGCGGGGGGCCCTCGGCCTCGATGGCACCGGCTCCGTATATGCCTTGGAGCGTCTGCGTCGGGCCGATGGGACACCGATGGCGATTGAGCGAGCGGTCATCCCCGAAGCCCTGGCGGCCGAGATCGAAGAGCAGGTGGGATCGGCTTCCCTCCACGACATGTTCCGGGCCATCGGTCGTGTGCCGACGACCGCCCACGCCGAGGTCACCGCGCGCCGGGCGACCAAACGACAACGGGATCTGCTCGACCTGACGTCCACGGCGATCGTGATCGTGGAGCGTCGGACCATCTTCGACCAGGACGACACGCCCCTCGAGCGCACGGTCACCTGCTATGCCGCCGAGCGCTACTCGTTTCAGGCGGTCCTGGTGAGGGGTGGCGGCGTCCTCTAGAGCAGTTCGTCGGCTGCGACGCCGCGATTAGACAAGGTTGCGGGTGGCGACTGCTCAGAGTCGCCGTGCAGTGACCACCAGCGTCGTGTCCCGTGTCTCCCCAGGGTCGAGATGCGGCAGCCTGCCCTCGGCCCGATCGTGCGCCCGGCCCATGGTCGAGCAGTTGGCCGGTTCGATGCCGAGCACATACATTCCCGGCGACGGATCGATCCATTGGTGTAGCCGGGGAAGCTCGGCGAACCGCCAGTGCAACGAGAGCTCGATCCCGAGCGCTTCGTTGCGGATAGACGCTGCTCCCCAACCGTCGACGGGGACGATCTCGTGCTCGAGAACCCGCTCGTCGGTGGTCTCAACGTGGGGTGGGGACTGCCAGGAGTCGAGAGATGCCCTCGAGGCTACGTCGCGTGCGATCGTGTGTCCCGTGGGAATGGAGAGACGCGCTCCCGGTCCCCACAGGGGATAACCGAAGTTGAAGTGATACAGCAGTGGCGCGGCCGTGGGCTCGTTGCCGAGATTGGTGGTCCGGTCGCTCACCTCCAGCCTCGCACCCATCGCATGGTTTCGGATCACTCGCTCCACCCGGAGCGGGCCGGGGGCGGCATCGTCGGTGATCACCGCCCTCGCGGTGATGTGCGCGGTCGCCCCGTCGATCACCCGACTCACCGCGACGGTCTCTGCCGCGAGGTGGGAGAAGGTCCCATGCAGGCCGTGGCCCTCCGAGGGCATGCCGACGTTGCGCAGCCCGCAGGTGACCATGAGACCCCCGCCAAACCCCTGGGACCAGGCGAATCCCGACAGGTCGTCGATCGGCCCGGTCTCCCCGACCGCAGAGACCCATGCCACGGGGTGGCCGGCGAACCAGGCAGGGCCGATGTCGAATCCCCGATCGGGCAGGAGGCGGACGTCGAAACCCTTCCAGGCCCGGAGGTCCAACGCCCTCGTGTCGTCACGGTCGACACGGGAGGCCGTGGCGGACAACAGGACATCGTCGTTGGGGAGGCGGCCGTCCGCCCGCGCCGCGCCCGTATCGGGTATCAGACCCGATCCCGATCTGCCGCCCAGGACCGGGGAGCGTGAGGCAGGACGCCGTGGAGATCGGTCTCGAGACGGGTGAGGTGCCATCTGCCCAGATTCGCGGTGATCAATGTGGAACGACCCTCGCCCACGAAACAGATGTTGGTGGGGGCGGCGAGAAGGGTCCCCTGGTAGTCCTCGGCGAGGACCTCCAGGTGGCCACCGGCGGACAGGTGATAGAGACGGTCCGGTCGGTAGCAGCTTATTACGGCGCCGCCGTCTTCTGTGAAGGCGATGCCGTCGGGGACGGTACCGGGCAATCGGATGACGGTCTCCGGGGGCCCGGCGCTCTCGAGGTCGACCCGATGGAGGCTCTCGCCTTCCGACTGGAGCACCCACAGCTCCTTGCCGTCGGGGGTCACGGCGCAGCCGTTGGGAAACCTGCGCAGTCGATCGTCGAGGATCTCCCTCGACCCATCGGGTCGGAGTGCCACAGTCATCCCGGCATCGCGCTGCCATCCCCCGGAGTCAGTGACGTAGAGGGTGCCGTCAGGCCCGAATGCCGGGTAGTTGGGCAGGGTCAACTGACGAGTGCCGACAGACGACAACAAACGAGTGAAGCGACCGTCGTACATCAGCCAAACGGCACCGTCGTCGGAGTCGCAGATGACGAGACGACCGATACCGTCCACCGCCATGCCGAGAGCGAAGCCGGGAGTGCGTCCCACCTCGCTGAAGCGGCGGTCTTCGAGATCGACGCGATACACCTGTCCCTGCTCACCCCCGGCGTACAACACACCCGACGCCGGGTCGTAGGCGACCCCCTCCGGATGGTCGAGCCCGTCGACCAACACCTCCATGGAGGAGACCCGGGCCGATCTCACTCTGCGACCGCGTGGCCAACGGTCCCGTTGATGACGAGACCTCCGTCGACGACGATCTCCTGACCGG
Organism: Acidimicrobiia bacterium; assembly: GCA_049284615.1. Classification (GTDB taxonomy): domain Bacteria; phylum Actinomycetota; class Acidimicrobiia; order Spongiisociales; family ZC4RG35; genus JANQRA01. The sequence continues at coordinate 7,552 of JBAPYG010000537.1, read as the reverse complement.
TCATGTAGCGCGAGGCCTCGGTGGCGAGGAAGGCGATGACCTCGGCCACCTCCTCCTCATCCCCCACACGACCGAGCGGAATCCTGTCCTGATAAGTGAGCCGGACCTCAGGGGTCCAGGCATCGATGTTGAGCGGGGTGTCGATGGCGCCCGGGGAGACGCAGTTGACGGTCACATCGTGCTCGGCAGCCTCGAGGGCCAGGTTCTTGCTCATGGCGAGGATGCCGCCTTTAGCCGCCGCATAGGCACCGAGGTTGGCAACGAAGAGGATGTCGGCCGCAGACGTCACGTTGATGATGCGACCGCGGCCCTGCCCATACATGACCCGGGCCGCGGCACGGCTGCCATAGAAGAAGCCGTGGAAGTTGGCGGCGAGAAGCCCGTGCCAGTCGTCGTCGCCGGTCTCGACCAGAGGCTTGACCATGAGCCTGGCCGCATTGTTGACCCAGATGTCGAGACTGCCCCAGCGTCTGGTGGCCTCGTCGACAAGGCGATCGGCCGTGGCCGGGTCTCCCGTGTCGGCCTCGAAGACCACCGCCTCCCGGCCCAGGGCCTCGATCGCGGCTTTGACCGAGCCTGCCCCCTGCGGGTCGTTGTAGAAGACGCCGGCAACGTTGGCGCCTGCCGCCGCCAGGGCCAGCGCCGTAGCCCGCCCGATGCCCTGGGACATACCGGTGACCACCGCGCTCGAGCCCACCAGGGGGCTGGTGAAGGGCATCAGACACCCTCGCCAGGTGAGATCACGTACTTGAGACCGTCCCCGGAGCGGACTGCGTCGAACACGCGCTCCCAGTCTCCCAGAGGGGCCACCTCGGTGATGAGAGGGTCGAGGTCGACGAGCCCGGCCTCGAGGAGGGCGATGGCGCGACCCCAAGAGCGCGGTGTGCTCGCGTTTCCCGAGGTGACGGTCAATTCCTTGTAGAGCACCTGATCGAGTGACACCGTAACCGGCCTCCCGAAGATGCCCACCTGGATGTAACGGCCGCCCTTCTTGACCTGTTCGAGAGCATATGCGGCTGCCGGCTCTGCGCCCGAGCACTCACACACCACGTCGAATTGCTCCTGCAGCGGCTGCGAAGCGTCGTCCAGGAGAAGAGTGCCCAGCCCGAGGGAGGCTGCCAACTCCAAACGCGATCGGTCTCGCTCCAGCCCGGCGACGGTGACCGTGCCGCCACTGGCGCGAGCGACCTGCGCGGTGAGGAGCCCCATGGTGCCGGGGCCTGTGATCAGGACACGGTCCCCGGGGTTGACCACCGGCGGATCGAGAAGACACTGCGCGACACAGGCGAGGGGCTCGGCCAGCGCCCCGGCGTGACGACCCACATGTCCAGGTATCTCCCACAGGTTCCGAACCGGGACGACGATCCACGGCGAGAAGCCCCCCTCCTCCCGGGAGCCGATCGATCGGCGGAGGTCACAGAGGTTGGGGCGACCCGAACGGCAATGCTCACAGATCCCGCAGGTGGAGAAGTAGGTCTCGAGCGCCACCCTCTTCCCCACCCAGCCCTCATGGGGGGGCGCACCGACCCTCTCGACCACCCCGGTCACCTCATGTCCCATCGTCACGGGGGCCTCATACGGGAACTCGTCGTCGGCGATGTGCAGATCGGTGCCGCAGACACCGGTCGCGATCACCCGGATCAGAGCCTCGCCGGGTCGCGGCTCGACGACTACCTGGGAGCGAAGCCCCAAGTTACCCTGACCCGGCGCCAGCTTGCCCAGTGCCAGGACGGTGGTCGGGCTCTGCTGGCTCACATCGATGCTCCTGATGCTGGACGCACGGCTACGTTGAGGGCGAAAATGTATATACAACTGAGTTTGCGGTCAAGTGCTTGAGGCTCCACGTCCCAGGAGGCTGCTCGGGCTCGACCTGGGCGGGACCAACATCAAGACGGCCGTCGTGGAAGTCGACACGGCCGGGGCTGGCCCCCGGGTGGTGCACATGCAGAGCGGCCCCACCGAGGCCGACATGGGCCCCGACCACGTGGCAGCTCGTCTGGTGCGGATGGGGCTGGAGACGATCGAGCAGGCCGGGCCCGTCGAATCCGCTGGGGTGGGCGTGCCCGGTCTGTTCGACTACGGCACCGGTGAGATCGTCTTCTTCACCAATCTCCCCGGGCCCTGGGAGGGATACCCACTCCGCACCCGGCTGGCCGAGGGCGTGGATACCGCGGTCACCCTCATCAACGATGCTCGAGCCTTCACCCTGGCCGAGGCCACCGTCGGCGCCGGACGTGGCTGCCGCACCCTCGCATGTCTGACCCTGGGCACCGGCGTTGGGGGCGGTCTCATGATCGAGGGCCGGCTGCACTTCGGCGCTTTCGGGCTGGCCGGTGAGATCGGCCATCAGACGATCGTGCCCGACGGTCCCGTCTGTGGTTGCGGGAGTCCCGGGTGTCTCGAGGCGATCACCCGACCACCGGTGGTGGCGAAGGCGGCAGGCCGCGACACATTCGAGGACGTCCTGGCCGGGCTCGATGAGGGCGATCCTGCCTGTGTCGCAGCAGTCGACGCCGCGGTGGGGCATCTCGCCATCGGTATCGCCAACATCTTCACCGTCATCGGACCCGAGATGGTGGTCATCGGTGGCGGCGTGGCCGGGGCCGGAGACCTCCTCCTCGAGCCACTGCGTGATGCGGTGAGAGCGCGCCTCACCCTGATCCCACCGGAAGGGGTTCGCATAGTCGCCTCCGAGCTCGGCCCCATGGCGGGGGCCGTGGGAGCAGCGCTCGCCTCCCAGGGCTCGCTCGTCGGCGATGCCGATTTCCTTGTGGGCGAGATCCCGAGCGCGACGATTCGCCGAGCGCAGACCTAGGGCAGGGCCGCCCCCCGGAGCAGCCGAGCCCGCCTGATCGTCTCGGCTTCGTCATCGAGCCTGGTCAGCCAGCTCCCGACACCCACAGCCACGGCTCCCGCCGACAGATAGTCACCCGCGTTCTGGGCGGTCACGCCCCCGGTCGGGATCAGTCGGAGATTCGGGTAGGGCCCAAGGAGCGTCTTCACATAGTCGGGGCCACCGACATTCGCCGGGAACAACTTCACGGCCGGAGGCTCGTGCTTGCCCGCCGCCGCTATCTCAGATGGCGTCCAGGCCCCGGGGATGAGCGGAGTCCCCCGATCCGCGGCCCAGGCCATCAGCTCGGGGTCGAGATGCGGGCACACCAGGAAGACGGCTCCGGCCTCCACCGCCTGTCGAGCCTGCGACACGGTGGTGACGGTGCCGGCGCCCACGGCGACGTCGCCTCCGGCGACCGTGGCGACGGCCTCGAGCCCTCCCGGCCCCTCGACCGTGATCTCGATGGTGTTGATCCCCCCTCCCGGAGGGCGGCGACCAGCCGCGGCGCCGAAGACCCGTTGAGCCCCCTGGCCACGGGGATGACCCGCTCTGCGAATATCGAATCGGGGAGGCTCACGCCTCGGTCACACTCCACCCGCCATCGACCGCGAGCACCTGCCCCGTGACCTGGGCGCTCTCCCCGGAGAGCAGGAACACGGCTGCGTCGGCGACGGCGTCCGGGCCGAGAAAACCAGGGGTGACCGGCTGCTTTCGCAGGGCGTACTCGACCGTCGCCGGGTCTTTGGCGGCCCGTTCGGACATCGGGGTACGCACCAGACCCGGAGCGATCCCGTTCACCCTGATCCGATTTGGTGCGTAGTAGGAGGCCAGGGTGGTCACCAGGGCATTGACCGCACCTTTGGCGGCGGCGTAGGCATGGGTGGCGAACAGCTCCGGGACGGGTCGCGTGGCGAGGACCGAGCTGAGGAGCACGATCGAGCCGCCGCCCTCTCTCATGGCGCCAATCGCCGCACGCGCCGCGAGGAACACGGGGGTCGTGTTCAGCGCGAGCGTCTTCTCCCAAGCCCCCAGCCCGAGCTCGTGGAGGGGGCCGTCCCCAAACCGCCTCCCACTGCCGCCGGCGACGGCGAGGAGGCCATCCATCCCGCCCAGGGTATCGATGGCGGCTTTGAGCGCGTCGTTCGCCGCCGACTCATCGGTGAGATCGGCCACGGCATACCCGGCGATGTCGATGTCCGAAGCCAGATCCTGACACTCGCTCTCGTCGATCGAGATCACGAATACCCGGGCACCCTCGGCGACCGCGTGGGCTGCGCTCGAGGCGGCGATGCCGGTAGCACCGGTGATGACGATCGCCTGGTCCTCGAGACGCATCACGCGGTTGTAGCACGAACCACCCGCCGACGACACACAGCGCCCACGAGTGGCTAGGTTTCCGCTCGAGAGCGAGTGGGAAAGGGTTGAACATGCCTGAGTGGGTCGGAACTGTCGTCTTCCTGTTGGCCGTCGGCCTCACCGCCACCAAGCTCACCAAGGACTTCGGTGACCGCGGCCTGCTCGGCTACGGGGTCCTTCTCATCATGATCGCCGTGTACTCGGCCGCCGTCGGCGCCGCGTACGTCTGAGACCTGGGGCTCATGGGGCTCGTCCAGCCGCGTGACGCCAGGCCGGCGATCTCGCCGGCTTCCCCTCAGTCGAGGAATCGATCGAGGAGACCGTCGACGATGTCGACTGTCTCGCCCCCGACCCACACACGCCCATCGCCCTCCGAGAGGTAGACCCTCCCCGATCTGCCGAGCGCGGTGCCCTGGCTGGCCACATATGGCGGCTCGACCCGTCCCTCGGCTAGCAACCACTGTGCCAGTGATGCGTTGAGGCTCCCGGTGACCGGGTCTTCGACCATCCCGCCTCGATGGTCGGAGAAGAAGGCGCGCACCTCGCAGCGGGTCTCCGAGCCTGTCGGGCGCAGGGCGACCACGCCGATGTCGAGTTTCTCGCCACTCCGACTCCGGCCGAAATCGGGTCTCAACTCGAGGACACGGGTGGCATCCGCGAGCAACACGGCGGCCCAGCCGGGGCCGTTGTCGACCCAATTGCTGGCGAGTACCTCGCCCCGCTCGATCCCGAGGACCGAGATGACGTTGCTCAGGTGCAGCTCGTCGATCGGGCCGCTGCGAATCAGCTCGGGGGCTTCGAATGCGAGACGATCCTCGATCCGTCGCACCCGGACCAACCCGGCGCCGCACTCCTGGACGACCTCCTGGCTCGACTCGCCGCCGAGACTCATCCACACGTGACACGTGCCCAAGGTCGGATGACCGGCGAAGGGCAATTCCCCGCCCAGGGTGAAGATGCGCACTCGATAGTCGGCTGCCGGATCGTTTGGTGGGAGCAGGAACGTGGTCTCGCTGAAGTTCAGCCAGCGGGTGATCTCCAGCATCTCCTCGGAGGAGAGGCCGTCGGAGTCGGCGACCACGGCCAGGGGGTTGCCGCTGAGATGCGTCTCCCCGAACACGTCGACGAGACGGAACCGTCGGTCAGGCATTGACCGCGGGGATCACCGAATCGCCGTAGGCCTGAAGCGTTCCCTCCTGGTCGTCGTGCATCAGGTAGACGCCGAAGTGGTCGACACCGAGCTCCCGCAGCAGCGACAGCTTCTCGATGTGTTGTTCGGGCGTGCCGAGCACACAGAATCGGTCCACGATCTCGTCGGGGACGAAGTCGGTGAAGGGGTTGTCGGCGCGCCCGTGGTGGTCGTAGTCGTAACCCTCTCGCGCCTCGATGTAATCGGAGAGCACCTTGGGGACCTTGGATGAGTCCGCGCCGTACCGCTTCACAATGTCGGCCACGTGATTGCCCACCATCCCTCCGAACCAGCGCAGCTGCTCGCGCTGGTGGGCGATGTCGTCACCGACATAGGCCGGGGCCACCACGCAGATCGAGACTTCGTCGGGGCTCCGGCCGGCCTCGACGGCAGCAGAACGGACCGCGGCCACGGTCCACTCGAGAACCTGGGGGTCGGCGAGTTGGAGGATGTACCCATCGGCGTGGGTGCCGATGGCGTGCAGGGCCCTGGGGCCGTAGCCCGCCACCCACATCGGGAGATCCCATCCCGTGTCGATCCACGGGATGTCCAGCTTCTTCCCGTTGTACTCGACCTCATCCCCCGCGACCAGGGCCTTGATGACCGCCATCGCCTCCACCATGGTCGCCAGGGTCGTCGGTTTCCTGCCGATGTACCGAAGGGCCGAGTCACCCCGACCCATGCCGCAGATGGTGCGATCGCCGTACATATCGTTGAGGGTGGCGAACAGAGATGCGAGGACCGTCCAGTCTCTGGTCGCGGGGTTGGTGACCATCGGCCCGACCACCATCTTGTCGGTCTCCGCGAGGATGCGGGAGTAGATGACGAACGGCTCCTGCCAGAGGACGTGTGAGTCGAACGTCCAGCCGTGGCTGAACCCGAGCCCCTCGGCCATTTGCGCCAGCTCGACCACGCGCGAGGCCGGTGGGTCCGTCTGCAGCACGACACCGAAGTCCATCAGGCCACCCCGCACCGGACCCAGGGCCCGGGTTCCGATCCGGTTCCGCTCGTTCTCATGGCTAGATCATGGTCTGACTGGTGCCCCGGGCCAAGTATTCCCCGTCCCCGGGGGAGCCGAGATACTCGTCGTCGGCGATGATGACCTTGCCCTTCGACATGACCGTCTCCACCTTGCCCATCATCTCCCAGCCTTCGTAGGCCGAGTAGTCGACGTCCATGTGATGGGTATCGACCGAGATGATGTGTGATCCGTGGGGGTCGAAGATCACGATGTCGGCATCGGAGCCGACAGCGATCGTGCCCTTCTTCGGGTACATCCCGAACATCTTCGCAGGCGTGGTGGCCGTGATCTCGACGAACCGATTGAGGCCGATTCGCCCTTCGACGACACCACCGTTGTACATGAGCATCATCCGGGGCTCGACACCGGGCATGCCATTCGGGATCTTGGAGAAGTCACCCCGGCCCAGCTGTTTCTGGGTGCCAAAGGTGTGGTGGTCTCCCATGCAGAACGGGCAATGGTCGGTGGACACGATCTGGAGGTCGTTGGTTCGCAGACCCCGCCAGAGACGCTCCTGGTGCCCGGCATCGGCATCACGCAAGGGAGGGGAGCACACGTACTTGGCCCCATCGAAGCCGTTGCCCAGGTTCTCCAGTGAGAGGAACAAATACTGGGGGCAGGTCTCGGCGAACACGCTGAGACCCCGGTCCCGGGCCGCGATCACCTCGTCCAGGGCCTCCTGTGCGGAGAGGTGGACTATGTAGAGCTGAGCCCCCGTGAGCTCGGCGAGCCTGATCGCCCGATGGGTCGCCTCGCCCTCGAGTATCGACTTGCGAACGATGCCGTGGTAGATCGGGTCGGTCTCCCCGCGATCGAGGGCCTGTTCCACCAGCACGTCGATGGCGATGCCATTCTCGGCGTGCATGCAGATCGTGGCACCGTCTTCGGCGGCCTTCTGCATGGCCCGGACGATCTGACCGTCGTCCGAATAGAACACCCCGGGATAGGCCATGAACATCTTGAAGCTGGTCACACCCTCCTTGACCAAGAGCTCCATCTCTTTGAGGGTCTGGTCGTTGATGTCTCCGGTGATCATGTGGAACCCGTAGTCGATGGCGCAGTTGCCCTCGGCCTTGGCCATCCACTTCTCCCAGCCCTCCAGTGCGGACTCGCCGACGGTCTGCACGGCGAAGTCGACGATGGTCGTTGT
>JBAPYG010000536.1:0-10103 GCA_049284615.1 Acidimicrobiia bacterium | reverse complement strand
GCGCCGCCGACGAGGCCCGGCTGCTCGACATCGTCAGGGTCTCCGGGATGCGCATGGTCGGACCGAACTGCATGGGCCTGCTCAACACCTCGGGCGCGGTCCGGCTCAATGGGACGTTCGCGCCCGTGTATCCGCCGGCGGGGAATGTGGCCATGTCGTCGCAGTCGGGGGCTCTGGGAATCGCCATCCTCGACTACGCCACGCGCCACGACATCGGGATCTCCCAGTTCGTCTCGGTGGGCAACAAGGCCGACGTCAGTGGAAACGATCTCATAATGGCGTGGGAGGACGACCCGCAGACCGACGTCATCACCCTCTACCTGGAATCGTTCGGGAATCCTGCGAAGTTCTCCCGCATCGCCCGTCGGGTTGGGCGCCGGAAGCCGATCGTGGCGGTCAAGTCGGGGCGAACCACCGCCGGTAGCCGGGCGGCCTCCTCGCACACAGGTGCGCTGGCCTCGTCCGAGGAAGCGGTCAACGCCCTCTTCCGACAGGCCGGCGTGATCAGGGTCGATACCATCGAGGAGCTCTTCGACACCGCCAGCCTGCTGGCCAACCAGCCGGTCCCGACCGGGAGAAGGGTGGGGATCGTGACCAATGCCGGTGGCCCCGGCATCCTCGCCGCCGACGCGCTCGAAGGCAGCGGGTTGAGCCTCCCCGAGCTCTCCGCCGGGCTCCAGACGGCCATCGGTGCCCGTTTGCCTGCCGAGGCTTCCACGAGGAACCCGGTGGACCTGATCGCGTCCGGCGGACCGGGTGAGTTCGAGCATGCCACTTCTCTTCTCCTCGACTCGGGGGAGGTCGACGCGGTCATGGCCATCTATGTGCCGACGACGGCGCATGGTGCCGCAGGGGTGGCAGCTGCTCTGCGCTCTTGTCAGGATCGGTACTCCGGAGACGTGACCCTCCTCACGGTGTTCATGCAGGCCGAGGCGGCGGGGACCAAGCTGGCAGGGAGCGAGGGTCATCGCTCGATCCCGACCTACACCTTCCCCGAGGCAGCCGCCCATGCCCTGTCCCGGGCCGCCCGTCATGGGGAGTGGCGCCAAAGGGACCCGGGGGTCGTCATCAAGCTCGACGAGAGCTCGGCGAGCTCGATCAGGGAGGTCATCGATGTGGCGCTGGCCCGCATGGGCGACGAGGGTGGTTGGCTCGAGCCTGTCGAAGTCGACCGGTGTCTTCGCGCTGCGGGTCTGCGCACGCCCGAGACCCGGGTCGCGGCGACCGTAGAAGACGCGCGCGCCAGCGCCGCCGAGATCGGGGGGCCGGTCGTGCTCAAGGTGATCAGTGACGACGCCCTCCACAAGTCCGATGTCGGTGGCGTCGTCCTCGATGTGTCCGGCGACGATGCGGTCACGGCCGGTTTCGGGCAGGTGACCGGGGCGGTCTCCAGCTACGACGGGGTCCTGGTTCAGGAGATGATCCACGGTGGCCACGAGGTCCTGATCGGGGCGGCACAGGACCCGAACTTCGGGCCGATGATCGTTTTCGGCCTGGGTGGCGTGTATGTCGAGCTGTTGAAGGACGTTTCGTTCCGTCTCCATCCCCTCACCGATGTCGATGCGGGGGAGATGATCACCGAGACGCGAAGCTTCAGGTTGCTCGAAGGCTATCGCAACATGCCGGAGGGCGATGTCCCGGCTCTGGAGTCTGCGCTGCAACGAGTGTCTGCGCTGATCTCGGTCGTCCCCGAGCTCAAGGAGATGGACCTCAACCCGGTCAAGGTGCTCGCTCCCGGTGACGGCGTGTGTGTCGTCGATGCCCGGATCCGGATAGAGCGAGTGGCACCGAGCCGTCTTCCGTCAATGCGCGATCTCCCCGGAGTCACCACGAATCCGCCGGTCTAAGGTCGCGGCATGGAATTCGTCTCTGTGACCCGTGAGGGGCCTGTCGCCCTGGTTCGGCTCGATCGACCACCCGTGAACGCCCTGTCGGAGCAGGTTGCCGTCGAGCTCGAGCAAGCCTTCATCGAGTGCCAGGATCCGGCGGTACGCGCGGTCGTGGTCACCGGTCAACCCCATTTCGCCGCGGGAGCCGATATCAAGGGCTTCAAGGAGACCTTCGACGCCGGGGGCCGGGAGACCTCGGCTGGGACCCTGTCGAAGGCGATCGACACTCTGGATGGGCTGGCGAAACCGACCATCGCCGCGGTCCACGGCTACGCACTCGGAGGCGGGTGTGAGCTGTCGCTGGGATGTGACTTTCGCTACATGGCCACCGACGCCAAGATCGGTCAGCCCGAGGTCTTGCTAGGCCTGATCCCGGGGGCCGGCGGAACGCAACGACTGCAACGGGTCATCGGGTTTCAGAAGACCAAGGACCTCGTCTACTCCGGGCGGCAAGTCGACGCCGAGGAAGCTCAGGCCATTGGATACGCCGACAAGGTGGCCCCTGCCGACGACGTGCTCGAGCTGGCGATGGGTGATGCTGCGGAGTGGGCGACCAAGGCGACCGTCGCCATCGCCGTGGCCAAGAGGGCCCTCGCCGACGGTAGAGGGGTCTCGATGCGAGAGGCGCTCGCCACCGAGCGCGACGGGTTCCAGACCGCTTTCGCCACCGACGACGCCGTCGAAGGGGTCAATGCCTTCGTGGAGAAGCGGCCGGCGGAGTTCGAGGGCAGCTGAGCGACCACCCGGTCAGCCGAGGGAGTCTTCGAGACGTCGCAGGTTGCCTCTCCACACGGCGGCCAGCACCGGGCGAGCCAGCCACGCGGTGACCGCTCCTCCCAGCCACCAGGGAAAGGTGAGTGTCTCGTCCCAGGTGACGGTGGTGGGGACGGTGCCCGAATCGAGGGATAGGGTCCCCCGGCCGGTGACGAGGCCCTGATGGACGACGCCGATCGACCGACCCTCCTCCCAGGAGACGACTTCCATCACGTCGGTGGTCCGAAAGGGGCCGATGACCGTGGCCACCTCCATCCGGGTGCCAACACCGCTGGTCTGGTCGCTCGTGAAGGCCACCGAGCGCGCATCCCTCATCCAGACCGGATGTGACTCCAGGTCGGCCAGGGCCGCCCAGACCACCGAAGGGGAGGCCGGCATGTCCCGGGAAACGACTACACGTGTCATGGCTCACCTGCGACAATATCGGCCCATGATCTATCTGGATCACGCAGCCACCACACCGATGCGACCCGAGGTCTGGGAGGCGATGGCACCCTTCGGGAGCCAGTCCTTTGGCAATCCCTCCGGTGTCCACGGCGTGTCGCGTGTTGCCAAGAACGCACTCGAGGAGGCCCGCGAGCAGATCGCCGCAATCCTCGGAGCCGCCCCGATGGAGATCGTCTTCACATCGGGGGGCACCGAGAGCGACAACCTCGCGATCAAGGGCGCCGCCTTCAACGGCACCGATGGCACCGGTCTGGTCACCTCGGCGGTAGAGCACGAGGCCGTCCTGGAGACGGCGGATTTCCTGAAGCGACTCGGCATGCCGGTGAGCATCGTCGGGGTCGACAGCGAGGCGCGTGTCGATCCGGAGGAGATCGCCGGGGCGGTGACTGACGACACCGCCGTGGCATCAGTGATGATGGTCAACAACGAGACGGGCACGGTTCAGGACATCGCCGCGATCTCGGCGTATGTGAAGAAGGCGAATCCCGACACTCTCGTGCACACCGACGCGGTCCAGGCATTCGGGTGTGAAGTCATCGACGTCGACTCCCTGGGCCTCGACTTGCTCACCATCTCGGCGCACAAGTTCGGCGGCCCGAAGGGCGCCGGCATCCTCTACGTCCGAGATGGCACCGCACTCGAGCCCGTGATCCATGGCGGTGGCCAAGAGCTGGGACGACGTTCCGGCACCCACGACGTGGCCTCGGCGGTCGGGGTGGCCACCGCCGTGCGAGCGGCGGTGGCTGATCGGGACCGGTTCGAGAGCGAGATCCGGGCGGTGCGCGACGGTTTCGAGCGGCGACTGGGGGCCGGTATAGACGGGATGGTGGTGAACACACCCGCCACGGGTCGCTCGAGTCATCATCTCAATGTCCGCTTTCCAGGGGTGCGCAACGAGACTCTGCTGATGCTCCTCGATCAGCGTGGTGTGGCGGCTTCCGCCGGATCGGCCTGTCAGTCCGGCGCGGCCAATGTGTCACACGTGCTCGAAGCGATGGGTCTCACCCCCGACCAAGCCCGCGAGAGCGTGAGGTTCACGTTCGGCTGGCCCTCCACGGCAGCGGAGGCCGATGACGCCGCCGACATCGTCATCGACCTCGTCGATCGGCTCGGGTGAAGTCTTGAGGGTCCTCGTCGCGATGTCCGGGGGTGTCGACTCCTCGGTGGCCGCTGCCCTCATGCACGACGCCGGTCACGAAGTCATGGGGGTGACGCTCAAGCTGTGGTCCGGTCCCCACGGTGAGGCTCCGACGGCGGGCTGCTGTACCGTCTCGGACGCCGAAGATGCCCGAAGGGTCGCTGCTCAACTGGACATCCCGTATTACGTCCTCGACCACACCGACGACTTCAAGAACGGGGTCGTCGACCATTTCGTCTCCGACTACGCGGCGGGTCGCACGCCCAACCCTTGCATCGAGTGCAACCGGACAGTCAAATTCGATCGTCTGCTGCGCAGGCTCGACGACTTCGAGTGCGATGTCCTCGTAACCGGGCACCACGCCCGGACCCGGCAGGTCGACGGTGTATGGCAGTTGCTCCGGGGCCGTGACGTGGCGAAGGATCAGTCCTACGTCCTCTCCATGCTGACCCAGACCCAACTGGCCAGGACCAGGTTCCCGGTAGGTGAGTTGACCAAGAAGCAAGTGAGGCAGGTGGCGGCGGGTATGGGGATGCGGACCGCACACAAGCCGGAGTCCATGGACATCTGCTTCGTCGGCCAGGGTGATTATCGCGGTTTCCTCGGTGACGTCGCTCCCGAGGTGTTCGAGCCAGGTGCCGTGGTCGACACGACCGGGCATGAGGTCGCCCGGCACGATGGCATCGTCGGGTTCACCATCGGACAGCGGCGTGGCCTCGGCATGGCCGTGGGTGAGCCGCGATTCGTGATCAGGATCGACGGCGACACGTCGACCATCGTGGTCGGGACACGTGACGACCTCGGCGTCGGAGGCGTCGCTCTCGATCAAGTCACGTGGACCACGGGTGATCGTCGGCAAGGCGATCTCATGGCGCAGTACCGCGCCCACGGTGAGCCGGTGGCCGCATCACTGAACGGCAGCGAGTTGGAGTTCGCCGAGCGTCAGACAGCCATCGCTCCCGGGCAGACGGTGGCCTTCTACGACGACGATGTCGTGCTCGGAGGCGCCCTGATCGCATCGACGACATGACCGAGCCGACGAGGGGGGTCATCTTCGGCCGCGAAGCCGACGTCTACGAGCTTTCCCGCCCCTCTTACCCCGCCGCTGCCCTCGAGCACGTTCGAGCCCTGGTCGACGCCCGAACCGCCGTCGAGGTCGGTGCCGGCACCGGCAAGGCCACCGTCGGTCTCGCCCGCGCCGGCATGAGTCTGACGTGCATCGAGCCGTCCCCGCAGATGGCCGAGATCCTGCGGTCGAAACAGCTCCCCGGGGTCGAGGTCGTGGTGTCGACGTTCGAGGAGTGGCAGGGTGCACCGGCGTCGCTCGACCTCATCTTCGCCGCCCAGGCATGGCATTGGGTCGACCAACGCACCGCCTACCGGCGCTCGCTCGAGCTGCTACGACCCCGGGGCGCCATCGCCTTGATGTGGAACATCCCGCTCGACCGGTACGCCGTCTTCGAGCACGTCTATGCGGAGCACGCCCCGGAGCTGCTCAGCGAGCTGGACCGGAGGATCCACAAGAGGGATTCGGTCACCTGGAGCGGAGATCTCGAGCTGGCTGGTTTCACCGAGGTCTCCCGATTCACCCATATTTGGGGGGAGAGGGTCTCGGCAGAAGGTGTCAGGGCCCTCTACTCGACCTACAGCGACCATCTGCTGCTACCGGAGCGGCAGCGGGAGGCCCTCCTCGACGGTCTGGCATCTGCGGTGCGGGCAAGCGGCGGGAGTATCGAGATGGAGTACCGGACCGAGGTCTTCAGCGGCCGGAAACCCTGACTCTCCGGACCGTTATCGTCGCCACATGTCAGAGGCCGCCACGCGTATCGCCGAGCTCCGCAAGGAGATACGAGAGCACAACCACCGCTACTACGTGCTCGACGATCCGGTCGTGTCCGATGCCCAGTTCGACGGTCTGCTGCGGGAGCTGATCGCACTCGAGGAGGAGCATCCCGACCTGGTGACCGCGGACAGCCCTACCCGGCGGGTTGGGGCCCCTGTCGGGGAGATGTTCTCGCCGATCACCCATCTGCGCCCGATGTTCTCTCTGGACAACGCCGAGTCGCGGGAGAAGGTGTCGGCCTGGGAGGCCCGGCTGGAGAGAGGGCTGGGCGGGCCCGCCTCCGGTTATGTCTGTGAGTTGAAGATCGACGGTCTGGCCGTCGTCCTGACCTACCGCGACGGTGTGCTCGCCACCGGGGCCACCCGGGGCGATGGCGTGGTCGGTGAGGACATCACGGCGAATCTGCGGACCATCGAGTCGATCCCGTTGCGTCTCCTCGGAGACAGCCCGCCTGCCGTGCTCGAGGCTCGCGGCGAGGTCTACATGCCCTACGCGGCTTTCGACGACCTCAACCGACGACAGACGGAGGAAGACAAGCCACTGTTCACCAATCCGAGGAACGCCGCAGCGGGTAGCGTCCGCATGAAGGACCCGGCTGTCACCGCCAGCCGAAAGCTCGACATCTGGGTCTACCAACTCGGTCTGGTCGAGGGTGGGCCCGACTTCACCACGCATGCGGAGACGATCGACTACATGCGCTCGCTGGGTCTGCGCACCAACCCGGCCAACGCGGTGGTTCCCACCATCGAGGAGGTCCATGCCTATGTGGAACGTTCCGAGACCGAACGCCACGACATGCCATATCAGACCGATGGAGTGGTGATCAAGGTCGATTCCCTGGCGGAACAGGACACCCTCGGTTACACGGCGAAGGCGCCGAGGTGGGCGATCGCATACAAGTTTCCACCCGAAGAGCAGATCACGACGCTGCGGGACATCATGATCAACATCGGGCGTACTGGTGCGGCCACCCCGTTCGCCGTCCTCGAGCCGGTCTTCGTCGGTGGCGCCACGGTGGGGATGGCCACACTCCACAACGAAGAGCAGGTGGCAGCCAAGGACGTGCGTATCGGTGACCAGGTCGTGGTGCGGAGGGCGGGCGACGTCATCCCCGAAGTGGTTGGACCGGTCGTCTCCGCCCGCACCGGTGACGAGAAGAAGTGGTCCATGCCGGCCGAGTGCCCGTTCTGCGGGAACCCGATCGTTCGACCCGAGGGTGAGGCGGTGGCTCGCTGCACCGGTGGGTTCGACTGCCCCTCACGGGTCAGGGAATGGCTCTTCCACTTCGCCGGGCGCGGGGGAATGGACATCGAGCACATGGGTTACAAGACCATCGACCTCCTCTTGGGCAACGATCTCATCTCCGATCCGGCCGACATCTTCACCTTCGACACCGCTCGTCTGCTCGACTTCGAGGGCTGGGGCCGGTTGTCGGTGGACAACTTGACCGACGCCATCGCCGCCGCGCGCGATCGCCCTGTGGCCAAGCTGCTCACTGCTCTGGGCATCAGACACGTGGGTGGGACCGTCGCCCGGCTGCTGGCCCGTCACTTCGGGAGCATCACTGCGCTCATCGATGCCGACCTCGAGCAGATCGCGGCGATCGAGGGCATCGGGCCTGTCATCGCCGCCGGTGTCGCCGAATGGTCGTCCGACCCGGCAAACCGCCGTCTCGTCGAGAAGTTGGGGGCTGCTGGGGTCAGGCTCGCCGACGAGCGGCCGGCAGACGTCTCCTCCGATCTGCTCGCAGGGGCTGTCTTCGTGGTGTCGGGGACGATCGAGGGTTTCACCAGGGAGGAGGCCCAGGCTGCGATCGAGGAGCGCGGGGGCAAGGTGACCGGCTCGGTCTCGGGGAAGACCACTGCGTTGATCGTCGGAGAGTCGCCCGGTGCCTCCAAGACGACCAAGGCCGAGCAGCTGGGCGTGCCCACCATCGATGGCGGGGAGCTCGAGCGGCTGCTTCGGGAAGGTGTGTCGGTCCTCGGCTGACGGCGCCGTCTCAGCCGACCCGGAACGTCCACTCGAAGCTGCCGGTGTCGGGCAATCCGGTGTAGGTGTTCCAGACGACGTTCACGGTGTGCTCGCCGGGGGCCCACTCGCTGATCGTGGGATGGGAGGGCGAGGGTGACCACCGATACACACCGGTGGCCTCCACGAACTGGGCGTCGGTGATCGGCCATCCGTCCACGGTGATCTGCGCCTCGTAGCCGACCTCGAGGTCGATCTCCAGGATCGCCTGGGGCGGGACCAGGTCACCGGGCTGGGGTGAGACGGCTTCGAGCGGAGCGGGGAGCACCACGGCTTCCCCATCCGGGGAGAGCGCCACCCCGAGCGCGATGGCGGCGACAGCGACGAGGGCCAGCCCGGTGTAGATGAGACGATATGACATCAGTTCTGGTGCAGCGCCTCGTTGAGCCCGCCCCACGAGCCGGTGCGGGGGAGCGCTTCCACCGCACCACTGACCGAATTTCGGCGGAACAGCATGTTGGCGACGCCGGAGTGCTCCCGTCCCTTGGCCGTCTCACCGTCGGGGAGGGTCACCACTGTGCCGCCCGTCACATAGAGCCCGGCCTCGACGATGCAATCGTCACCCAATGAGATCCCAATGCCGGAGTTGGCGCCGAGGAGGCAATTCCTGCCGATCGAGATCACCTCGGTCCCGCCTCCGGAGAGTGTGCCCATGATCGAGGCGCTGCCCCCGACGTCGGAGCCGTCGCCGACCAGGACTCCTGAGCTGATCCTGCCCTCGACCATCGATGTCCCGAGGGTGCCGGCGTTGAAGTTCACGAACCCCTCGTGCATGACAGTGGTGCCCGCACCCAGGTAGGCGCCGAGACGCACCCTGTCGCCGTCGGCGATCCGGACCCCGGATGGGATCACGTAGTCGATCATTCGGGGGAACTTGTCCACCGAGGTCACCGATGGCGGCCGGCCCGTGTCGATGAGCCGCTTCTTCACTTCGGTGAAGTCATCCACGTCACAAGGGCCCTCGGTGGTCCACACGACGTTGTTCAGGACCCCGAAGATGCCCTCGACGCTGATGTCGTGAGGCTTGTAGAGACGATGGGAGAGGAGGTGGAGACGCAGATAGGCGTCGGCGGGATTTGACGGCGGTTCCGAGAGATCAGAGATCTCGGTCACCACTGCCCTCTGTTCGACGCCACGTGCCTCGTCGACGGTGCCGAGCCGGTCGAGGTCGGCGTCGGCGTCCGTGGGGTCGGGATACCAGACGTCGAGCAGCTTCTCCCCGGCAAACGAGGCCAGACCTGCGGCTTTGACGGAGTCGGTCATCACTGGTCGGCAGGGTAGTGGCGGGTACTAACTTGCCGGTGGTGACCCTCACCGAGACGCTGGCCTGGCTCGTCGACATCCCCTCCGAGACCGGCAACGAGGCTGCGATACGAGACGCTCTCGCCGATCGGCTTGGCGACCACCACACCCACATCGTCAACGACTCGCTCGTGGTCGGAGATCCCGGGCCTGGTGGTGTCGCCCTGGTGGGCCATACCGACACCGTCCCCCTGCAAGGTCATGTCGGGTCGCGGATCGATGGCGACCGTCTCTACGGGCTCGGCGCCACCGACATGAAGGGCGGTCTGGCCGTGATGGTCCACTTGCTGGAGGATCTCGGCTCCGACCGGCTCACCGGCGTGTTCTATGCTGGGGAGGAGGGCCCTCTGGTCAACAACGACCTCGGCCCCATACTCGACTCCCTCCCGGGGCTGGCCCTGATCGACGCCGGGATCGTGATGGAGCCCACCAACCGCGAGGTCCACGCAGGCTGTCAGGGCTCGATCAACGCCAGGGTCACGTTCGTGGGCGAGCCCGGTCACTCGGCCCGGCCCTGGCGTGGAGTGAACGCCGTGACCAGGGCGGGCGGGTTCTTGACGATGATGGACGGTCTCCAACCCGAGCCCCATCCAATCGCGGGTCTCGAGTTCAAGGAGGTCATGTCGGTGACCAGGGCAAACGGCGGTGTCGCCAACAACATCATCCCCGGGCGGTTCGATCT
>JBAPYG010000535.1:0-8250 GCA_049284615.1 Acidimicrobiia bacterium | reverse complement strand
TCGGTGAGACCGACGAGATCGTCAACAAGAAGGTCAAGGCGGTGATCGGAGCGGCCATGCAGCCCATCGTCTGCATCGGGGAGACACTTGAGCAGAGGGAGGCCGGTGACGCCGAAGACGTCGTGTCCGGTCAGTTGACCGGTGCGCTGCGCGGCGTCTCTATCGATGATCGGTCGGCGATGTCGGTCGCCTACGAGCCGGTGTGGGCCATCGGCACGGGTCGCACCGCGCTACCCGACGACGCGGCGCTCATCGCCACTCTCATCCGCGAGCAGCTGCGCGACGTCCTCGACAGCGAGACCGCCGAGCGGGTGCGAATCCTCTACGGCGGGTCGGTCAATGCGGGCAACGTCAAGGACTTCATGTCGAAGAAGGACATCGACGGCGCACTGGTGGGTGGGGCTTCGCTCGACCCCGATCAGTTCGCCGCCATCGTGAGGTATCGAATGTGAGCCACACCCTGATCCTCCTTCGGCACGGCCAATCCGAGTGGAACCTGTCCAATCTGTTCACCGGTTGGACCGACGTGGGGCTCACCGAGCAGGGCGAGATCGAGGCGCGTACAGCCGGTCGGCTGATGGCCGACGCCGGGCTCGAGCCCGATGTGTTGTTCACCTCGGTCCTCACCCGAGCAACCGAGACCGCCGACCTCGCCCTGGAAGAGGCCGGTTGGTCGGACATCCCCACACGCCGCAGCTGGCGTCTCAACGAACGTCATTATGGAGACCTCCAGGGTCTCAACAAGAAGGAGACGGCCGACAAGTTCGGGGCCGACCAGGTCCTCGCCTGGCGACGCTCGTACGACACCCCACCGCCCCCGCTGGCCGTAGACGACCCCCGACATCCCTCACACGACGAGCTCTACGCCGACATCGACCGCGCCGACATCCCCGGGACCGAGTGTCTCGCCGACGTAGTCGACCGGATGTTGCCCTATTGGTTCGAGGAGATCGTGCCCGTGCTCCAGGCAGGCAAGACGCCGCTCATCGTGGCGCACGGCAACTCTCTGCGGGCACTCGTCAAACATCTCGACGAGATCAGCGAGGAGGACATCGTCGAGCTCAACATCCCCACCGGGATCCCGTTGGTGTACGAGTTGGACGACGACCTCGAGCCGATCTCCAGCCGCTACCTGGGTGATCAAGAGGCGGCACAGGCCGCCGCCGACGCCGTCGGCCAACAGGCCGGATAGGCCAAGAAAGAGGGATCTGGTATTATTGCCGTCCCGCCCTCAGGCGGGGTTTCCACTGTTCGAGACCAATCAACCATGAACGTTCTCACCGCCTTCGGCATCATCATCCACATCATCCTCTCCCTGGGGCTGATCGCCCTCGTGCTGCTGCACTCGGGCAAAGGGGGCGGGTTGTCCGATGTGTTCGGTGGCGGTATGTCGACGTCGAGCATGACCGGATCGACCGTGGTGGAGCGGAATCTCGACCGTCTGACTGTCATCGTCGGCGTCCTGTTCGGGATCAGCACTTTCTCGCTGACCTTCATCTTGAGCTAGACCGGCCGATACAATTCGGCGGTCGAGTCACACCAGTCGGAGTGGCGGAATTGGAAGACGCGCCAGGCTAAGGACCTGGTGGGGTTTATAGCCCCGTGGAGGTTCGAGTCCTCTCTCCGACACCGTATCGGCGTTGCTATAGCATCAGGTCTCGGAATCCGAGACCTCATGCACGCGCAAGCGTTCATGACGGCTGCGTTGGTCGAGTCAACTCACGGTTCCTTCCCGACCGGTGCTCGCCGTACGGGAACCCTCGCGCGAATTCCAGGTTTGAGATACCGCATTTTTGGGTAGCGGCGGCGAGAATGCCTGCCGTGTTCCCCGTACGGTCCCTACGACGGAGCGCTGGCTGCGAGATAGTGGGTTGTCGCGCAGTCTCTGCCCATTATGGGGTGGAGCATTGGGGGACCACCCGCCGAGTGTGCCGACGATGCATGCAGGAGTTGGTCGCCTTCTACGGCTGGTCGTACACCGGCAATTGGCCACGGCCACTGCCGGCCCTCCCCACCTGGAGCTGATCCCGGCCAAGACGCGTCCTTACCCTTTGCTACGGTCTTCGCGGCCATGGGGAAGATCCGGTCACTCTTCGACTCACCGTTCCTGCGCCGCATCACCTGGCACGTCAAGCGGATCACCGGGAAGATCGACCCCCGGTTCTTCATCTCGCTGTTCCTGGGCTTGGCGATCATCATCGGAATCGCCTCACTCATCGTCTGGTTCACAGACACAGAACGCACTCTCGGTGACTTCGGGGCCTCGATCCACTGGTCGGTGACGACCGTCTTCGGTCAAGGGGACGCCTCCTATGTCTCGACTCCATTCGGCTGGGGTGTGGGGTGGCTACTCGGGCTCTTCGGCGTGGCCATCGTGGCCACCATCACCGGTGCGTTGGTCGGGTTCGTGATCGATTTCCTATTGAAGGAGGGACAAGGAATGGGCGCTTCTGGATATCGGGGTCACATCGTGATCTGTGGCTGGAACTCGACCGCACGTGACCTCGTCACCGAGCTGAGCAGCGACGATTACGAAGCCAAGATCGTCTTGCTGTCTGACCTCGACCGGAACCCGGTCGGCAACGACGTCTACTTCGTCAAAGGCGTCCCCTCCAACGAGTCCGACCTGGTGAGAGCCGGCATCGAATCCGCACTCACCGCCATCGTCTGCCCCATGGACGGCAGCAACGAGGCAGACATGGCCTCGATACTCACCGTCCTCGCTATCGAGTCGATCGCCCCACAGGTGCGGACCGTCGTCGAGGTCAACAACCCAGAGCACGTGCAGCATTTCCGGCGGGCCGATGTCGACGAGGTGATGGTCACCTCCAAGCTCGCCTCGCATCTCCTCGCCCGCTCCGCGCTGTACCCCGGGCTGTCCGAGTTGGTGACCGACCTGGTGTCGGGTGGCGAGGGATCCGAGCTCTACCGCGTCGACATCCCCGAAGAGTGTGTCGGCCAGCCCATCGACGAGGTCTCGGCGCGTCTCCGCAGAGACCATGGGGCCACACTCATCGCAGTCACCCGGGGCGATCGCACGTTCAGCAACCTGAAGACCGACTTCGTCCTCGAGAGTGGGGACGACCTCGTCGTCGTCGCCGAGTCACTCGGAGACCTGCGGCCGCTCAGCCACGCCACCGCTCACTCCGACGTCTGAGGTTCCTCCGCCGTGCTCTGCGGCGGTCTCCGGGGCGCCTCGTGCCCGCCCTCTCGATACTCCGGGCCGTAGGTGTCGGTCCAAATGATCGTGGTGAACAGCCACAAGGCACAGGCCAGGAGGATGAGAGGAAAGAACCTGGCGATCCAGGGGTAGGTGTTCTCGGTGTTGCCCAGCCAGCCGCCGATCAGGGCGCCGATTGGCAGGGTTGCCCAGCCGATGGCCCTCGCCGCCGTGATCACCCGGCCCAGCATCGCCTCGCCGGCGTAGGTCTGGCGGATCGTGGCGAGGGGGATGTTGATCACCGAGATGCCGATCATGAACACGGCCAGCAGCACCATCGACAATATGCCGTACGTCGTGAACATGAAGACCAGGAGGGCGACGCCGGCGAGCGCCAGGCCGATGACCATGGCCCGTCCCAGGCCCAGGGAGCGGGTCAGCCTCGGGGCGACGAGAGCCCCGAACAGGCCGCCGGCACCCATGAAGAAGAGGAGGATCCCGATCTGGGTCTCCGTTTGGGTGTTCAAGACCACAGTGGCCAACACCACGAACGTCGCTTCGATGAAACCGATCACGAAATTGGGGATGGCGGCGGCGATCGTCGAGATGCGCAGCCGGGGCTCGTCCCAGATGTGACGCATCCCGGCCATGAACTCGGTGAGGAACGGGGCCCGTGACGGGTCGGTGTCCACGTGGTGGGTCACCCTTCCCACATATTTGAGGGACCACGCCGAGATCACGAAGGTCATCCCGTTGACGAAGAGACCCACCGCCGGCCCGGCGAAGGTGAACGCGAGCACCCCCGCCACCAGCGGCCCGAACGCAAAGCTGGCCTGGATCGATGCCGTCACGAAGGAGTTGGCGTCGCTGAGCCGATCCTTCGGGACCAGCGCCGGGATCATCGCGTAGAGAGCGCCATCGAAGAGGGTCGTCATCGAGCCGACGATGAACGCCATCGCAAACACCGTCCCCACTCCATAGCTGCCCACCCCGGCGGCCAGGTAGAAGAAGGCGCAGGCCCGGAGCAGGTCGGTGGCGATCATCACCGGGCGGAGGTGCACCCTGTCGAGAAACACACCGCCGATCAGGCCAACCAGCAGCGTCGGCGCCGTCTCCAGGGCATATGCGATCGCGAAGTCGAGTGTGTTCTCGTTGCCGGCCGCCTCCTGGATGTACAGAACGAGCAGTGGGACCGTCAGGACTGCGATGTAGGTGCCGAATTGGCTGATCGTCTGGCCAATCCACAACGCCATGTAGCGGGGGCCCAGAGAACGCATCGACCGAAAGAAGTGCACCGGCGCCGACGATAACTTCGGCTAGCGGTGTGTCCAGCGGTTGTTAGATTCTTTCCCAATGCCCAATACACAAGAGATTCCACAGATCGCCACCGAGCTCGTGGACATGTCGCGCGAGTACCTGCGGCAGGAAACCCTCGAACCGGCGAAGGCGCTGGGAAAGCAAGCCGGGATGGGAGTCGGCGGGGCGATCATCCTCGCCGTCGGCGCAGTCTGTCTCGCCTGGTCGCTCTACTACGGGGCACAGCTCCTGCTCCCGGAGGGGGAGTGGTGGGTGGTCCTCGCCCGTGGCATCACCGCAATCGCCGCCGCCGCCGCGGCCGGCATCATCGGATGGAGGCTCTCGGTTGACAGTCAGTAGAGAAGACATCGAGCGCAAGGCGCAGGAGCTCGCCGGCGCCGTCGACCAAACCACCAAGTCGGTCAAGAACGTCGCCATCGTCGTTGCCATCGTCGCCGCCGGCATCGTCGCCGCCGCTTTCATCATGGGCCGCCGCCGTGGCTCCCGAAACAAGACGGTCGTAGAGGTCTACAAGGTCTGACCGGGGGGCGGTGTGACCGTTCTGTGAGGGTTTCCTACCAGGCCCTGGTAGGAAACCCTCACAGAACGGGTCTGTCGACGAATCGGACGATCTCGGAGCGGACGCGATCCGGGTCTTGGCGAACCTCGGAGGCGGTGAAACGGCGGATCTCCCAGCCGAGCTCCATCAACTGGTTTTGACGGCGGAGGTCGTTCTGCAACTGGTCGGGAGACCCGTGAGCGCCGAAACCGTCGATCTCCACGATGCGCCGGCGGTCCGGCCATGCGAAGTCCGGGTAGGCGCGGCCGCCATCGGGTCGAACGATGCGAAGCTGCTGGACGGGTTCCGGGATGGGTGCGTCGAAGATGATGTAGCGGAGGTCGATCTCGGCAACGCTGCCTGATTCGTCTTCACCCAGATACCGGAGAGCCCTGCGCATCTTCCGTGTGCCTGCCACCCCGCGGCCCCCAAACCGGCCGATCGCCAGGTCGATGCGCTCGAGACTGGTCGAGCCATCGTGGACGGCGGAGCGTGCCGCCTTGACCAGAGTGCGCTCCGGGACCATCGGGGCGATGTCCAACAGGGTCTTCTCCGGAGTGGTCGCCCTGATGCCGTCGCGTGAGGTGTCGTCGTTGGCGCGACGGGTGCGATGGACGATGACACCGTGAGGTTCGGGCGACTCGACGTAGGGCACGGTCACCTCGACGGTGTGTCCGAAGATCGCGTCGAATTCCCACAGGACCGCGGCACAACGGTGTGAGGCAAGGGCATCTGGGCCGGCTGCCAGCACGGCTGCGAGGACCTCGGTCCGCCAGGTGGCCGCCACCGAGTCGAGGTAGTAGACGCCGAGATGGACCGTCTCGAGGCGGTGGCCGGCCTGTCTTCTCACCACGTCGTTGTCGGTCACCCCGAGTTCGGCGAGCTGTTTGCGGCTGACCAGACCATGCTGACGCTCGGCGATGACGCGGATCTCCCCCTCAGCCCACATCTTCTGAGCGTGCCGGGAGGAGAGGCCACCGACAACCCCCCTGTGGGCCCGTTCTGTGAGTGTTTCCTACCAGGCCCTGGTAGGAAACACTCACAGAACGGTCACGAAGGCTTGATGACCTCGATCTTGGGGGCGCCGCGCTTCTTGTGGTGGATGACGAGGGCGGAGCCCACGGGCACCGTCTTTCGGTAGATGAGCTCGCGGCGGGGCCTGCTGTTGCGGATGTAGGCGAGGGCAGCCAGGGCGAGGCCCATGTACAACTCGCGGTGGTCGCCCTCGCGTAGGCCACGAAGCGACCGGCGGATGCCCTCCTGGCGGGGATCTCGATAACCGAGTGCCCGGTCGATCAACTTGTTCGTCATGCGTTTCATCTGGTTACCGTGCCGTAGTCAACCACGACGAAACACTATGCAGAACAAGCAATTCACCAAAGTCGTCATCTGGGTGGTCGTGATCGGGATGGTCCTGAGCATGGGCATCGCAGCCATCGCCATCTTCTCATGACCCTTCGAGAGGGTGAGCCCGCGCTTCTCATCGACAGCAAGGGCCGTCACTTTCTCCTGAAGCTGGAGAGTGGTCGCACCTTCCAGTTCCACAACGGAGCCGTGCCTCACGACGACCTGATCGGCGCCGAGGACGGTTCGTGGGTGGTGTCGACCGGCAACGCGCGGCTGCTCCTGCTGCGTCCCCGGCTCGCCGACTTCATCCTCAAGATGAAGCGCGGGGCGCAGGTCGTCTACCCAAAGGACCTCGGGCCCATCCTGGTGTACGCCGACATCGCGCCCGGTATGACAGTGCTCGAGGCGGGCACCGGCTCAGGTGCGCTCACCCTCGCCCTCTCTCGGGCGGTCGGCCCCGGCGGCCGGGTGGTGACTGTCGAGCGCCGCGACGATCACGCCGCCCACGCCCGCAAGACCCTCGAGCGCTTCTTCGGGGAGATGCCGGAGAACGTGGACATGCGGATCGGTGACGTCGCCGACCACGTGGCAGAGGTGCGACCCGAGCGAATCGTGCTGGATCTCCCGGAGCCATGGCACACCATCGAGGCGGCCGCCACGCATCAACCCGACGGGGGAGTGCTCGCCGCCTACCTGCCGACCGTGCCCCAGGTGCAGGCCACCGTGGAGAAGGCGCGCCATCTCGGCGTCTTCGCCGAGATCGAGGTGATCGAGTTCATGATGCGGGAGTGGAACGTCGACGGCCGCTCGGTCCGTCCCGAGCACTCGATGATCGGGCACACCGGGTTCCTCATCTTCATGCGCAAAGTGGCCGATGAACCCTCCGAGATGAACCCGGGGAACTAAACATGGTGATTCGTATACTGACCAGAGGCGACCGATAGCCAGGAGGTAGCCGTGGACGAAGGACGCAAGCACGAGGACGCCGCTCAACTGCGCAAGGTTGTGGCGGCGCTCGAGGAGGAAGTCTCCTTCCTGCGTCGCCGTCTGCGCGAGGCCCCCGGCCGGGCCGCCGACCTCGAGGCCGACCTGGCCAAGGCCCAGGAGCGCCTCGATCGTGTAGTCCATCAGAACGACAAGCTGTCGGCCCTGCTCGAAGAGGCGAGAGAGCAGCTCGGCGTCCTCCGCGAAGAAGTCGAGAAGCTGACCCAGCCGCCAAACAACTTCGGCACGGTCCTCAGCGTCTCCGAAGACGGCACCGTCGACATCCTCACCGGCAACCGCAAGCTTCGGGTCTCCGCCCAACCGTCGGTGGAGGTCAAGAAGCTCCAGATCGGCCAGGAAGTGCTGCTCAACGAGGCCTTCAACATCATCGACGTCCGTTTCTACGAGCCGGCGGGCGAGGTGCTCCGGGTGCGCGAGGTCATGGACGACGGGCGAGTGGTGGTCATCGCCCATGCCGACGACGAGCGGGTCCTCAAGCGGGCCGAGGCGATGTTCGAGGTGCATCTGCGACCCGGCGACTATGTCCGCATCGATTCCAAGACCGGTCTCATCCTGGAGAAGCTGGAGCGCCCCGAGGTCGAGGAGCTGGTGCTCGAGGAAGTCCCCGACATCACCTACAGCGACGTGGGTGGTCTCGCCGACCAGATCGAGATGATCCGCGACACCGTCGAGCTCCCGTATCTGCATCGTGACCTTTTCAAGGAGTACGAGCTCGAGCCGCCGAAGGGCATCCTCCTATACGGGCCTCCCGGCTGTGGCAAGACCCTCATCGCCAAGGCCGTGGCCAATAGCCTGGCCAAGAAGGTCTCCGAGCGCACCGGCAACCCCGACGTGCGCTCCTACTTCCTCAACATCAAAGGGCCCGAGCTGCTCAACAAGTGGG
>JBAPYG010000534.1:0-10709 GCA_049284615.1 Acidimicrobiia bacterium | reverse complement strand
CACCCACACAGTCGGTGAACTGTGCGCGCTGCAGGACCATCTCGGTCGAGCCCGAGAAGGGCACGAACGGCCACGGTGTGGGCCCATCGAAGGTGATGGTCACGGTCACATCGTCGACCGCTTCCACGCTGGTCACGTTGCCGAACGCCGAGGACGAACAGCCCTCGCTGTCACGGCAATACTCCCAGGTGAACACCACGTCGTCCGCGGTGAACGGGGTCCCGTCGGACCAGAGCAAATCCGGGATCAGGTTGTAGGTGATCTGGGTCAGATCCTCGGAGATGCCGCCGTTCTCGACGGACGGGACCTCTGTCACCAGGGACGGGACGATGTTTCCGTCACCGTCGTACTCCACCAATGGCTCCAACACCATCGATGCACCCTGGATGTCCTTGGTACCTGTCCCCGTGTAGGGGTTCAAGTGGGTTACAGCCTGCCACTGAAGCAGCAGTAGCTCTCCACCCTCACCGGCGCCGCCGCCCGAAGGGGCGTCCGTCGGCTCGGTCGAGTCAGATGTGGTGGTGGTGGCACCGTCGTCACCGCCGCCGCCGGCGGTGGTCGTGGTGTCCTCATCACCAGAGCTGCCACCACACGCCGCGACCACCATGGCCAATACGGCGAGAAGCGCCAGCAATCTGGTTCTCTTCATTGTTTATTCCTCCATATGCCGGAGCGAACGTCCGACATCGGGGCAAACGCTAACACTCTCTCACGTCAGTGGGGCGAGAAACGGGGTCCCCGGTGTGATGCCTTTCACCGGTGGTCGACCACCCGTTCAGATCGGGTGAGCCACCAGTTCGACGTTCTCTGCGAAGTGACAGGCGACCCAATGGCCGATCTCCAGCTCCCGCCATTCCGGCACCTCGGTGACACAACGCTCCTCGGCCACGGGGCATCGGGTGTTGAAGGGACAACCGGGCGGCGGGTTGGCGGGGCTCGGGATGTCTCCCTCCAGGATCACACGCTCGCGGGTGGCCTCCTTGACGGGGTCGGGAACGGGCACGGCCGATAGCAAGGCCTGGGTGTACGGGTGCTGTGGGTTGTTGTAGAGACCGTCGACGTCGGCAAGCTCCATCAGCTTGCCCAGGTACATCACCGCGACGCGGTCGGCGATGTGACGGACCATGGAGAGGTCGTGGCTGATGAAGAGATAGGTGAGCCCCAGCTTGTCCTGGAGCTCCTCGAGGAGATTCACCACCTGGGCCTGGATCGAGACGTCCAGCGCGGCGATCGGCTCGTCGGCCACTATGAAGTCTGGGTTCAATGCGATGGCGCGGGCGATGCCGATCCGCTGCCGCTGCCCGCCGGAGAACTCATGGGGGTACCGATTGGCGTGCTTGGGCTCGAGACCCACCAGTCTGAGGAGCTCCTCGATGCGCTGTTTGCGCCCCTCGCCCTTGGCGTGATTGTGCTCGGTGAGTGGCTCGCCGACGATGGAGGCCACGGTCATCCTCGGGTTGAGCGACGCGTGGGGGTCCTGGAAGATCATCTGCATCCGGGGACGCAGCGAGCGAAGCGCATTCCCCGTGGTCTCCGTGAGGTCGACATCCTCGAAGAAGATGTGGCCTTCCGTCGCCGGGTCGAGCTGGAGGATGACGCGTCCCGTGGTCGATTTGCCCGAGCCCGACTCGCCCACGAGACCCAGTGTCTCGCCCTTGAGTATGTCGAAGCTGATGCCGTCGACGGCGCGAACAGACCCGACCTGACGTCGGAAGACACCCTTCATTATCGGGAAGTGCTTCTTCAGGTCCTGGACGCTGACCAGGACCTCGCCCGTCTCCGGGAGGTGTGGCGCGGGTGCCGGCGGGGTCTCAGTTGCCATAGCGGGGCCGATCGTTGTCGATGTCCCACCAACAGGCGGTCTTGTGCCCGTCTCCTATGTCCATGAGCGGCGGGTTCTCCTCGATGCACTTCTCGTAGGCGTATGGGCAACGGGGGGCGAACGAGCAGCTGGTGGGGAAGGCGTAGAGGTTGGGGGGCTGTCCCTTGATGTTGACCAGCTCCTGGCCCTTTTGGTCGAGTCGCGGGATGGAGCCGAGCAAGCCTTCCGTGTAGGGGTGTTGGGGGTGGGCGTAGAGCTCCCCGACGGGCGCCTCCTCGACGATCTGACCCCCGTACATCACGAGGACCCGGTCGGCGAGGCCGGCAACCACACCGAGGTCATGGGTGATCCAGATGACCGCGGTGCCCAGCTTCTCGCGCAGGTCATGGGTGATCGCGATTATCTGCGCCTGGATCGTGACGTCGAGCGCCGTCGTCGGCTCGTCGGCGATGAGGATCTCGGGGTCGCATGCAAGCGCCATCGCGATCATCACCCTCTGCCTCATCCCACCGGACAGCTCATGGGGATAGTTCTTGAGGCGGGACTCGGCGTCGGGGATGCCGACCAGATCGAGGAGCTCCTTGGCGCGGGGCCGCAGCTCCTTCTCGGTCAGATCGGTGTGCAGCTCGAGGGACTCCTCGATCTGGAAGCCCACGGTGAGAACCGGGTTGAGCGAAGTCATCGGGTCCTGGAAGATGAACCCGACCTTCCCGCCCCTGATCTCACGCAGCCGATCGATGTCGATGGCGAGTAGGTCGTCGTCGCCGAACATCGCCTCACCGGAGATGATCTCGCCGGGAGGCATCGGTATGAGACGCAGAAGCGACATCATCGTCACGCTCTTGCCGGATCCCGACTCACCCACGACCCCGAGGAATTCGCCACGGCGCAGCTCGAAGCTGACGTCATTGACCGCGTGGACGATCCCGTCCTGGGTGACGAACTGGGTCCTGAGATCCGTGACCTCGAGGACCGTCTGAGTCTCGGTTTGTGTCACACGCTGCCCATCGTGGTGAGAATTGGCAGCGTAACTGTGTATCGGGGCATCGGGGAGAGAACGGGACGATTTGTTGACGCCCCGGAGAACCTCAAAGACTCTCCCAGACGTCCTGGGTCGCCATGTCGATGATGGTGTATGCCATGCCCAACGCGCCATCCCGGATCGCCCGGTCCCCACTGTCGGTGACAGTGGACGCGGCGAACTCCATCTGATGATTGACCGCACCATTGGTCTCGATGCGCAGCATGGGGTGGATGGAGGGGACCACCTGGCTCACGTTGCCCATGTCCGACGAACCACCCGATGCCCCCAAGTCGGCCTCGAGAGGCAGGGGCCGGCCCAAGGCAGTCGAGTTCTCCTGGTACAGCCGGGTCATGACGGGGTTGTTGATCATGTTGAGATAGGGATGGCCCAGCTGATTCAGCTCGAGACGACAGCCGGTGGCCCCGGCCGCGGCCTCGAAGCAGGCATGGACCTTCGGGATCAGCTCGGCGAGACGATCCGAGTCCGCCGAGCGGATGCCCCAGGTCGACTTGGTGTACTTGGGGATGATGTTGGTGGCGTCACCACCGTGGTCGATTATGCAGTGGATCCGATCGCTGGGCAGGATCTGCTGTCGGAGCGTTGCCACGTTCATGTACGCCTGAACGAAGGCGTCCAGTGCATTGACCCCCTGTTGGGGGGCGAAGGCGGCGTGGGACTCCTTCCCGAAGTACTCGACGGTGAACGAGGTGCGGGCCTGGAACGACGGGTCGAGCTGGTCGCGTGGGCTGGGATGGATCATCATGGACGCCGCGGCATCCCGGAACGCCCCGGCATCGATGAGGTCTACCTTGCCGCCTCCCCCTTCCTCGGCAGGTGTGCCCAGGACAGTGATCCGCACCCCCAGGTCGTCGGTCAAACCCGCCAGGGCGACACCTGCCCCGGCGGCGGCGGTGGCGATGATGTTGTGCCCGCAGGCCTGGCCGATCTCGGGGAGGGCGTCGTATTCACAGCAGATCACGACACGCGGGCCGGTGGCCCCGATGGTCGCCTCGAAAGCGGTGTCGAGACCGTGTGCCGGATGGGTGACGTCGAATCCGCTCTTGACGAGGAACCCGGCCAGTCTGGCCGACGATTCGAACTCCTGATACTGGATCTCGGGGTTCTCGTACAACCAGCGTGATATCTCCCGGAGCTCCGGCTCGACGTTTTCGAAGGCGTCTCTGGCCGTGTCTTTGAGATTCATCTTCGAGACCGTAGCCCGTGGCTCAGAGCCGTTCCCAGACGTTCTGGTTCGCCATGTCGATGATGCTGTGCGCCATGGCAAGAGCCCCATCGCGAAGGGCCTTCTCTCCCGAAGGGGTGACGGTGGCCGCGGCGAACCCCGGCTGATGGTTGACGGCATCGGTCTCGATCTGGATCGAGGGATGGATGGAGGGGAGGACGTGGCTTACGTTGCCCATGTCCGACGATGCAGACGTCTCGATCCCACACTCGGCGACGGTCGGCATCTCCCGGCCCAGGGCGACCGAATTCGCGGCGAAGATGGCCACCAAGGCCGGGTGGCTGACCAGGTCGCGGTACGGCTCGCCTTCGTACACGATGTCCAGGGTGCACCCGCTCGCGGTCGCGGCTGCCTCGAAGCATGCCACCACCCGCCCTCGCAGCTCGGTGAATCGCTCGGAGGTGGCGGCACGAACGATCCAGCGTGAAACGGTTTTCTCCGGGATGACGTTGGGGGCGGCGCCCCCCTGGTCGATGACGCCGTGGACGCGATCTGTGGGCAGGATCTGCTGACGGAGCGTCGAGATGTTGTTGTAGGCCTGCACGAAGGCGTCGAGGGCATTGATCCCCATGTGCGGCGTGGCGGCGGCGTGGGCGGTCCTGCCATGGAATGTGACCTCGAAGCCCTGGGCGGCGAGGAGTCTCGGGTCGGCCAGATTGTGCGGACTGGGGTGGATGAGCATCGCTGCGGCCGCATCTTCGAAGGCGCCCGCTTCGATCAGGTCGATCTTCCCGCCCCCGCCCTCTTCGGCGGGTGTCCCCAGGAGGGTGACCCTGATCCCGAGCTCCTCGGCGAGGCCGGCGAGGGCCACACCCGCCCCCAGCGACGAGGTGGCGATGATGTTGTGGCCGCAGGCATGCCCTACCTCGGGCAGGGCGTCATACTCCGCGCAGATTACGACCCTGGGCCCCGAGGACCCGACGCTGGCCTCGAATGCGGTCTCCATCCCGTAGGCCGGATAGGTGACCGCGAACCCTCGATCACCGAGAAACGAAGCCAGTCGGGCCGACGTGTCGAACTCCTGGTAGCCCAGCTCCGGGTTCTCGTACATCCAGCGGGAGATGTCCCGCAGCTCGGCTTCGGCGGCGGTGAAGGCCGCGTCGGCATGCCCCTTGTGATTCATGCCGCAACCGTACCGGGGAGGATGGACCTGTATCTCGCCCCTGCTGCTCCGCCCACTACTGGATGTTAGTGACTAACATTATGGGGATGACCGGTCGAGCCGCACGTACCAAGGATCGTCTCCAGGAAGAAGCACTGCGTCTCTTCACCGAGCGTGGGTTCGATGCGGTGACGGTCGACGAGGTGGCGGCTGCTGCCGGCGTGTCCCACATGACCTTCTTCCGTCACTTCCCCACCAAGGAGGATGTGGTTCTCGAAGACCCCTACGACCCGGTCGTGGGGGAGGTGATCGCAGAGATCGATCCGGCGTTGCCCGCCATGAGACGTGTTTGTCTCGGCCTCGAGCGGGCCTATGCGGCCTTGCCCGAGCCTGCCGACGACACCGTCCGGCAGAGGGTGCTCCTCGCCGCCGGGCATCGGGGTCTGAGGGCGAGGGTATGGGAGAACAATCAGGTCACCGGGAACGTGATCGCCGACGCATTGGTCGGGGGAGGGACCGACCCATTCGAAGCCCGGGTGGTCGCCGGTGCAGTTCTCGGCGCCATCACCGCCGCGTTGTTCGACTGGGCCGACGACGACTCGCGATCCAGTCTGGGTGATCGTCTCCGCGTTGCACTGTCCACCCTCTCCCAAGAGACCGGGCGATGACCCCGCTCAGCGCCATCCGGGCTCGGGGACTGGTCAAGGCCTTCGGTGGCGAGTCGGCGGTGGACGGCGTCGATCTCGACGTGCCGGATGGGCAGATCCATGCCATCGTCGGGCTCAACGGTGCCGGTAAGACGACGCTGATGCGTCTGCTGCTCGGCATGCTGGAGCCCGATGAGGGTGTCGCCGAGATATCGGGCCTCGACGTTCGAGACGCCCCCTCGGAGGTCTGGGCGGGTGTCGGCCATCTCATCGAGAGCCCTTTCGCCTATCCCGAGTTGACGGTGCGGGAGAACGTGGCAGCCGGCGCCCTCCTCCATGGGGTGAGTGACGCCAGCCTCGCCGAGGTGGTCGAGGCCACCGTGGAGGAGTTCGGCCTCGCCCATTGGGCACGCCGCCGGGCCTCCACCTTGTCCCTGGGCAACCGACAGCGCTTGGGGCTCGCCTCTTCGATGGCGCATGAGCCGAGGGTCCTGGTCCTCGATGAGCCTTCCAATGCCCTGGATCCCGCCGGCGTCGTGTTCGTGCGCCAGTTGTTGCGTGGATATGCCGACAGAGGGGCGGCCGTGTTGGTCTCGAGTCATCATTTCGACCAGGTCGCCCGTGTCGCCGATCGGATCACCGTCCTGCATCGCGGGCGGCAGGTGGGACAACTGGCCCCCGACGGCGAGGACATGGAACAGCAGTTCTTCGACATGGTCCATGCCGCCGACCTCGGTGTCGGAGACCGGCCGTGACCCGGGTCCTTCGCGTCGAGTGGTGGAAGCTGAGACGGTCTCGAGTGTCCCTGGCCACGACGCTCCTCCTTGCGTTGCTGGTGCCCGGGATGGGTCTCGGCTTCTACGTGGTCGCGGTATCGGGAGGCACCGGAGCGATGGCGATCAAGGCCTCTGCGCTGCTCCGGGGCGACGGTTGGGCCGGCTATCTCGGCCTGGTCGACCAGATCGCCGCCGTCGCCATCTTCATCGGAGCCGGAGTGGTCGTGGCCTGGGTCTTCGGCCGGGAGCACGCCGACCGGACCTTCCAGGCCTTGTTCGCACTGCCGGTGTCCCGGTCCACCATCGCCGCGGCCAAGTTCGTGATCCTCGCTGGCTGGCTCGCCGTCCTCGCGATCGCGATACCAGTGATGGCGCTGGGACTCGGTGTGATCGCCGGAGTCGGGTCGGACGGAGGGGGCGACGCACTCGTGGCAGAGCTGATTCGCCTTCTGGCCATCTGCTCGGGCGCGGGTCTGCTTGCGCTACCCACGGGCTATGTCGCCAGCGTGGGTCGCGGGTACCTCCCCGCGATCGGAGCGCTCATCATCACCGTCGCCGCCGCCCAGATCGCGGTGCTGTTCGGTACCGGAGGCTGGTTTCCGTTCGCGGTCCCCGGGCTGGCCGCGGTCACCGGGACGCCCGGGGCGCCGGCATTGTCGCTCGCGCAAGTGGTTCTGGTCCCTCTCGTGTCCCTTGCCGGCATGGCGGGGACCGTGAGGTGGTGGCGTCGGGCCGAGGTGGTCTGAGTCTGATCAGTCTCCCGAACCGGTGAACACCTCGGTCAGTGTCCGGAACAGGATGCGCATGTCGACACTCAAAGAGCGCTCTTGGACGTAACGCTCGTCGAGCGCCGTCCGCTCCTCGATGGTGATGTTGTCCCGCCCCTCGACCTGGGCCAGCCCCGTGATCCCGGGCTTGACGCTGAACCTGGGGCTCTCGACACCGACCAACTCGGCCTCGGCCTCCACCAACGGCCGCGGCCCGACCAGGGTCATCGATCCCTCGACGACGTTCCACAAGTTGGGTAGCTCGTCGATCGACCAGCGTCTGATGAAATGACCCACCCTCGTGATTCGGTCGTCGTCCTCGATGCGGATGGTTGGCTCCATCTCGGAGTGACGTGAGGCCTGCAACCTGGACAGGTGCTCGGCGAAGACCGCCTCGTCGGCCTCGGCCACCATGCTCCTGATCTTCAACATCCCGAACGGTCGAAGGTCCCGGCCCATCCGCACCTGTCGAAAGAAGATCGGTCCCGGGGAGTCGATGCGGACCGCGATCCCGGCGAGGATCACCAGGGGCAGGGTCAGGGTCCCGAGGATGAGGGCCACTGCGATGTCGAGGGTCCGCTTGCCCACCGCGTAGGCGGCACGGCTGCCCCGCCTGTGCTGCTCGGTCTCCGCCGTCGACACCGCTCCGGTCACGAGCGCGATGAGAGCTATCACCTCGCCGACGGCGAAGCCGAGTGCGACGCGACCGACGGCGTCGACCCCCATGGCCAGGATGACCGTCGTCCCTGCGGCGAGCACACCCGACAGCCATGCGATTCCGAGCCGACGAGGTTGATTGCGGGCCACGAGGATCTGACCCACGAACAGGCCGGCACCGGCGAGGACAACTCCCACGGCTATCACCGCTGCGGCGAACGCGCTCGGCTCGAAGTCTGCCCCGAACGCCACAGCCACCACCCATGGGCCCAGGAACCAGCCGAGTGCCCCGGCCAGAACGGAGAGCCCGGCCGCCGCCCATGCCATGCCGCGTGCCCATGATCTCAACTCCTCACGTTCGCCACGAGCCGCCATCTCGGTGAATGGGGGCAAGACCCGGGCGAGGAGGTTGTATCCGAAGGTGAGCGGGGCCCGAGCCAGGGTGAATGCAGCGAACGCCACGCTTATGTCGACTGCCGATCCGCCGAGCAGGCCCACGATCAATGGTCCGCCGAGCAGCAAGGCCTGAGACGCCGCTGCGGCCAGCACCAGGCCGGCGAGCAGCCCGCGATCGGACATGGTCTCTCGCTCCGCGGCGTCGAGCTCGGGTCGATCCACTTCGACCTTGCGGAATGGCCGCCAGAGCATGACGATCACCGGCCCGAGGATGAGCCCCAATGCGAAGCCGGAAGCCGAAGGTCGCACCAGCGTCACGGCGACTGCGATCCCGAGCCTGAGCAACGACGCCCAGCCCGAGGAGAGCCCGTAGGCGCGGAAGCGCCGCCACCCGGCGAGATGGCCACGAGCGGCCGAGAAGAGAAAATGCGCCGCCACGGTGAGTGCCGTGAAGACGATGAAGCGGCGATCCCCGTTCAGGTACTCGTCGACGCCCCACCAGGCGAATGCGGTCGAGCCGATCAGCGTCACGGCCCCGAGCCACCAGGCCCGGGCGGGCAAGCCGGAGTCGTCACGGTTGACGGTCAGTCGACGCACCACGAGCTGCTCGATGGGGAGGAGCAGGACGATGAACGTCAGGAAGTGCACCGTGAGGAGCACCGATACCGGGGAGAAGTCCTCCGCCCCCAGGGTCCTCCCCCCGATGAGCTGGTACGCGTAGGCCGCGATGCCGGCAACTGCGCTCCCGGCCACTATGTAGGCGGTCCCGTCACTCCGGAGGTATGCGTAGCGCGCTTCGGCGGCGCCGCCGGCCTGTCCCTTCTCGGAGGTCATTTCGTCCGTGTTAGCGGGAGGCGGCCCTTCATTCGCGGATTTCCCGACCCGGTCGGAAATCCTTGTCGAGGAAGCTTGGATACAGAAGGGGACTCCGTAAAATCGACCCGCTGTGGCATCGACCGTTCCCACCACCTCTTCCCAGCCGAAACGCAGCTCCATTGCCGCCCTGGCATCAGCGGTCGTGCCTGGCTGGGGGCAGATCTACGCTGGGCGTCGTCATCGGGGGAGACGGCTCCTCGTCATCGACGGAGCCATCGTCGTGCTGACCATCGTGATGTTGGCGTGGCTCCGTCTCGACTTCCTCAAGTTCTGGGTGTCGTCGACAGCTCTCGCGCTGATGATGGTGGTCAACCTCGTTCTTCTCGGCTATCGCTGGCTATCCGCCACGGATGCCTATCAGTTGGTCCCCGATCGGGCGACCCCGCGCTGGCAGGCCAACCTCTTGATCGCGGCGGCGGCCCTCGTGATCCTGATACCCCATGTCGCTTTCGGGTACGTGACGGTCACCCAGTACAGCCTCATCAACAGTGTGTTCGGGAGCGGGGGAGGGTCGGGCCCGGTGGCAGGGGCGGAAGACACGACCACCACGACCGCGGCCAACGGCGGGGAGACCGCAGTGGGCGAGTCGCCCTCGACGACCGACGATCCGGCCGGCGGCGAGACCGTCCTCTGGGACGGTCTCGAGCGTCTCAACATCCTCCTGCTCGGGGCCGACGCCGGCGAGGGCAGGAATGGGCTCCGCACCGACACCACGATCGTGGTGAGCATCGACCCACAGACCGGTGACGCCGCGATGTTCTCGGTGCCGAGGGACATGTCGGGTGTGCCACTCCCCGAGGGGATGGGCATCTGGGACTGCAATTGCTTCGACGACCTGATCACTCATCTCTATGCGGCCGGGGAAGCAAACCCTGAGGCATTCCCCGGTCCCGACGAGCCAGGGATCAACGCCGTCAAGGGCGCCGTGGGTGAGATGTTCGGGATCCCGATCCACCACTACGCGCTGGTGACCCTCGACGGGTTCGTCGACATCATCGATGCGCTGGGAGGTGTGACCATCGAAGTGCCGCACACGATCACCGACAACGAGTATCCCCATGAGAACGGCACGGTGGAGAGCATCACGATCAAGGAGGGGACACGCAACCTCAACGGGCACGAAGCGCTGGCGTACGCGAGGATCAGACGACAATCGGACGACTTCGCCCGCATGCACCGTCAACGCTGTGTGATCGAGGCCGTGATCGAGCAATCCAGCCCGACCGAGATCCTCTTCCGCTTCGGCGCCATCGCAGACGCGTTGAAGCGGAGTCTCCGAACCGACATCCCCGAGGAGCGTCTAGCCGACTTCATCGATCTCCTCCCCAAGCTGTCCACCGATCGCATCGTCAGTCTCCGCATCACCCGGGCCGACTACAAGGTCGGCGAGGGACCGGGA
>JBAPYG010000533.1:0-1766 GCA_049284615.1 Acidimicrobiia bacterium | reverse complement strand
GGGTTTTCTACCAGGCCCTGGTAGAAAACCCTCACAGAACGGTCTGACTCAGCGATGCTCGGGGTTGGGCAAGTCGAAGCGGCAGCCGGCCTCCCATTCGGAGCGTTGGTTGCCGTGAGCCGGGATGCCACCGGCATCCTTGATCATCCTGGCGAGATGGAGCAGGTTCCAGGTCATGAAGGTGGTGTTGCGATTGGTGAAGTCGTTCTCGGGCCCGCCGGACCCCTCGTCGAGGTACGAAGGCCCCGGCCCGGCCTCCCCGATCCACCCGGCATCGGCCTGCGGCGGGATGACGTAACCCAGATGCTGCAACCCGTACAGGACGCTCATCGAGCTGTGTTTGATCCCGTCTTCGTTGCCGGTGACGATGCACCCCCCGACCCTGCCGTAGTAGGCGTACTGGCCTTCATCGTTGAGCTCGCCGGAGCTGCCGTAGAGCCGTTCGATCACGTTGGTGCAGACCGAGGACTTCTCACCCAGCCAGATGGGCGTGCCGATGACCAGGATGTCGGCTGCGAGCACCCGGTCGAGGATCTCCGGCCAATCGTCGACCTCCCAGCCGTGCTCCCTCATGTCGGGCCACACCCCGGAGGCGATCCGATGGTCGACGGCGCGCAACATGTCGACGTCCACGCCCTGTCTCCTCATGATCTCGGCGGAGATGTCCATGAGACCCTGGGTGTTCGAGGTCTCCGGTGACTTTTTGAGGGTCGTGTTGATGTACATCGCCTTCAGGTCGCTGAAGTCCCACTCGTCCTGAGTGCAGAGATCCTCGGACTTGGGGGCAAGGGTGGTCATGAAGATTCCTTCGCATCGGGTGCGGGCGAGGCTACGCCTTGCCGTGTGCGGGGCATAGGCACCGGAGGCCGGTCAGACGACCTGAACCCAGGCCATCACCTCGGGAAGACGGCGGCGGAGGAGCTTCGAAGAGAGCCAGAGCGATATCGAATAGACCAGGACACCCCAGACGACCGTGGCCACGGCGGCGAACCAGGGAGAGACTGCGGAGCCGAATGAGACGGTGAGGGCAACGACCGAGGCCGGAAGGACCAGGAGCAGGCCGATCGTGAAGAAGGAGATGGTCTGGCTGACGATGGCGAGACAGCCCTGCTCGGTCGACTGTGCGAACACATCGGTGCCCTCCCGGGGCAGACGCAACGGCGTGAGCACCGAGACGAAGTTGCCCACCGCCAACTGGCTGCCGACGGCCGAGACCGTCAGGGGAAAGGCCAGCCAGGTCCATTGCCAGAAGCCGGTGAACCACGAGAGGAGCACAGCAAGCACCGTTGTCTCGATCAACAGCGCGGTGGCCACCGCCAGGTTCTTGCCGAGTAGGAGCTGCCGGGGGGTCGTCGGGAGGACGAACAGGTAGCTGGCGGCGTTCCGCTCCCAGCCGAAGAGGTTGAGCGCGATGGGAAGGCCGACGAAGAGCACGAGGACGGGGGCCATCAAGGGCGCCCAATCGTTGTCCCGGATGTCGAAGAATCCGGTGGTGCCCATGATCGTCCCGGCCACGGCCAGGCCCACGAAGATCACGGTGCCGGTCCACACCAGACGCTGACGGGGGTCGCGAACGTAGAAGCGGAGCTCCTTGCGGGCGAGAGTCGGGACGACGCCCCACAGACCCGACGTGAAGCCGCTGCGTCGGGCGCGGGCCGCCGGTCGGCTCCCCTCGCTGGGAGTGGTGAGCATCCAGCCGAGGAGCCTCTGCCAGAGAAAGGCGAGCACCAGGAGCCCCACCGAGGCGGCGAGGAGGAATGCCAGGG
>JBAPYG010000532.1:0-3041 GCA_049284615.1 Acidimicrobiia bacterium | reverse complement strand
CAGGGAGACCAGGGCATCCAGGGTGAGCAGGGAGACCAGGGCGTCCAGGGTGAGCAGGGAGACCAGGGCATCCAGGGTGAGCAGGGTGACCAGGGGCCGGCTGGGCCACAAGGGGAACAAGGTCCGGCCGGACCAGCCGGTGGGGTAGCCAGCGTCTACACCGTCGAAGCCGCCTTCACCGCGGCTCCAGGCGGCACGGCCCTGTGTCTGGACGGTGACGTGGCGCTGGGCGGCGGGTGGCAGACCACCGACACCGGCAACTTCAACGTGATCGGCTCATATCCAACCGACGACGGTGATGGGTGGACCGTCGACCTGACCCAGGACAAGGCCGGTACCATCTTCGTGCGTTGTGGCGATCTGACGCCATGACCATCAGGCGTTCGGGTCCGATGAGCGGCTGAACGCTCAGATGCGGGACGGGGACCTTCTGGTCCCCGTCCCGCTATCAGAACATCGTGTTGTCGTTGGCGGATGTCTCCGGCACGACCTGGAGCACATCCCAGTGCTCCACCACTTTTCCCTGTTCGTCGAAGCGGAAGATGTCGATGCCTGCGTAGTCCTGATCGTCAGGCCAGCTCTGGTGACAGTGGAGCACCACGTAGTCGGCCTCGGCGACCGATCGCACGAATTCGACATGTTTGCCCGGGTACTCGGTGGCCATCCGTTCGAAGTAGGAGATGAAGGCTTGCTTCCCGTCGGGGACTCCGGGATTGTGCTGGGTGTACTCAGCACCGGCATACCGCGCGATCGCCTCTGCTGGGCGACACTGATTGAACATCAGGTCGTAGAAGGCGATGGCGTTCGCCCTGTTCTGCTGTGGGTCGGTCATCACGGCTCTCCTGCGGTTGGGGCCCTCCTCCACGTCGCTGGATCAACAGGTGTCTTGGCGTTGTGATTCCCTGGCCCGGAGCGACTCAGGAGCGAGCGAATGTGTGGGCCCGACAGTCGGGGCTGAAATCCTCAGGCCGGCGGACGAACCAGGATCGTCTTCTGGCTGGACTGGATGAGGATGGCCTTCGCCGCCTGATTGGACACTGTGGCAAGCTGACCCGGCTCCGGGGCGCAGAAGAAGAGGTCGCCGTCGGCATTCTCACTGTCGATCGATGCCTGGCTTGCGCACCCCCCGGGGAGACCGCCACTCCCATCTCCCCCATCGTCGGCCGTGGGGTGCCACTGAGCGGATCGGACGCCAAGTCGGCCAGGACGGCAGTGGCGTTCCTCCCCTCACAGTCCACACCTTGAAGACGGTATGCGATGGTCACCACGATGACACCGCTGGCTTTGACGTTGTTGGCGTTGGTGACCGCGTAGTTGCAGTTCCCCGATCCGTAGGGCTCGTTGGCTTCGCCATCGGTCATGAAGACCACTCCGTCAGGGACGTCGGCTCGTCCGTTGGCAGTCGCATATGCGCCTGAAGCCGCCACCGGGTCACCGAGATTGGTGCCGGTGCTCGAGCTGCTGAGACAGTTGATACCTTTGACCAGAGCGCTCGCCGCGTTCAGGTTGGGCGGGCTGTCGGGCGGGTTGTTGTCGGTGAGGTCATAGTCGTTCGAGAACCCGACGGGGACCCATGGTCCGGAGTCTGCATTCGTGCTCGGCTGGGTTGGGCACGACGAGCTAGCACCCGTCTTGGTCCGACCGATGGTGCCGAGCGCGACATCATGTCGTGGCGTTGTTCACCAGGGATCCCCGGTTGATCATGAATCCGTAGTCCACGACACCAAGAACCAGCACGAGGATCAACGGCAGCACGAACGCCACCTCCACCAGAGTGGCCCCACGTTCGCGACCGTCCCGGATCTCTTCCCCCCGGAACCACCTCATCAATGCGCCAAACATCGAGATTCCTCTCATGAACGGAGTCGTCGGTTGAAGCGCCGGTGAGTCTGGAGGACCATTCGCGACCCTCACTAGGACTAGTCACTGATCGCGGCGGGCGGTATGGGCCTTTCGACCGACCACGCTGAGCGGGCGGTGAAGAGTCGCGGATTCATGGCGGTCATGATTGGAGCCCCCCTACCGCAGTGCAGAACGGCCCGTCGGCCCCGCTGGCAAGGAGTCTTCAGAACGGCGCCAACCCTCGGGTTCGCCGGATTAGGGTCGCCGGATGGCTGACGAAACTGGAAACAACCGCCGTGCTGGACAACTGATCCCTGCCCTGGCCGTCCTCGGCGCAGGCATTGGAGCTGCGATAGGGGCTGCGACCGACAACCTGGGCAACGGCATCTGGATAGGTGGCGCCATTGGCGTCGGGCTCGCCATGCTCATAGGCGTGTTCATGAATCGTTAGCAGAACGTTGTCGACCTGAACCCATCCTTTGGATTGGCATGGAAGGCAAGCTTTGTGAAGGGTTGGGACCCACAGAGTGATGGCTCCCTCGGCCAAGCCGTCGACCATTGAACAAGCAGAGTGGTTCGCCGACGACTCTGAGGCCTGGAATCGGGTGGAGGACTCAGAACCGCTGATATCGGGGCCTGCACATAATGGTGACCGTCCCTTGTGACCAAAGCCTCTGTTCGGGCGACCTCTTGGCGAGCCAGTGTGTGCGCGGAGGTTGCTCATGAAGCGACGAGTCAAGATGCTGTCCAGTTCCACCGGCTGGGGTAAGCCCGCCAAGCAGTTCGCCGAGCTTGAAGACTCGGTCAACTGTTGGTTGGAGGACCATCCCGATATCAGCGTTGAGGAGACACATCTCCTTAGCCAGCCGACCTTCGGTTGGGGGCAGCTCGCTGTTGCGGTGTGGTACCGGGAGCACAGCGGCAAAAGCCACTCCTAACTGGACATCCTGAGATCAGTGGAGTCCTCCTCCGTCGAGGACATCCTCTGCGACTGCAGCCTGCCATCGGGTCTGCCAAGGGATGCCATTGTGGTCGGCGTCCATTCGATCGGGCCGTCCTTCCATGGACCAGCGGACGAGTGACTTGAAGTTCCCAGTAGTTGGCTCCGGCCCGACTCGAGAGAACCACGTAACAGTGTCAGCGTCCAAGAGGTCACGACAGAAGAGGCGGTGTGGACTCTCTTCGTAAAGCCCCAGAAG
>JBAPYG010000531.1:0-5959 GCA_049284615.1 Acidimicrobiia bacterium | reverse complement strand
GCCTCCGGCCCGGAGGCTCCCCTTTCCTCATGGGTATCCGGGTCCCCTCGAGCCCGAGCACTCAGGTTCGAACCGAGCCGACGTCTCTCCGCACCACGAACCAGGCCCCCACCATCAGCACGAGTGCGTAGGCGGCGAGGCCCCCGACGATCAGAGGATCGACTTCAACCCCCCGAAAGACCAGATCCTGCAGCGCTTTGATGCCGTAGGTGGCGGGGATGAGGTAGCTGATCACCTGAACTGGCGCCGATAGCTGATCGAGTGGCAAGACGAATCCGGTGAAGAAGATCGACACCAACAAGACCATCATCGAGTACTGGACTGCCTGACTGTCGGTCTTGGACACCCCGGAGATGAGAAAGCCCAGCCCCAGCGAGGCGACGATCACCAACGCCAGGACTGCCACGTACATGAGCCACGACCCCTGCACCGTGATCCCGAATGCGAAGAGCGCACCGGTGAGAGCCGCCGCCACCACCACGGCGATGGAGCCGAACCCGAGGTACTTCCCGGCGAGTGCCTCACCAGATGAGAGAGGCGAGACCCTGAAGACCTCGGTGAGACCGAGCTGTCGATCGCTGACCAGGGAGAGGGCCGCAAAAGTCAGGGCGAGATGCTGGACCAGGAGTGCGATGGTCCCCGGCGAGTAGTAGATGCCGGGCTCGGCGGGGACGTCGTTGAGCTGGACCACTTCGGCCCCGAAAGGGCTCACGAGAAGGTCGGCATCGAGGTCTTGCGCACGTGTCAGGTTGGTCTCCAACTCGCCCACCGCACTCTCGAGCCGGCGCGCCGCGTCCAAGGCCTCTTGATCGTCCGAGGATCCCGCCGTCTCCAGCGTTTCGGCGATCGACGTGAACACCTCGTCCTCATCGAAGCCGAGCGCCTGGCCCACACTCCTGTAGAGACTGTCCGAGCTCGCTGTCCGGTTCTCGGCAGCTGCAAGCTCGGAGCGGAGCTCCTCGATCTCGCGGTCTGCCTCAGACCTGTTGCCGGCCTCGAGAGCATCGACCAGGGCAGACGAGCTGGCCTCGAGAGCGCCCAGGGGCTCCTCGACGTCCTCCGACTCATCCTGGGCCGTGGTGACGACACCGGCGAGGACTCTCCTGTTGATCTCATCCACGGACAGCCGTGCCAGGAGCTCGATGCTGGCTCGAACCACGGGGTCCACCTCGCCATGGATCACCTGGAAGTCTGCCTTCTCCCCCGAGTCCAGGGATCCCAGCGGGTCTTCCGGGGCCACGATGAGCATGTCTACCTCGCCATCGCGCAGCTTGTTCCGGGCGGCCTCCAGGTCGGTCGTCGTGCCCTCGAACGTGATGGCCGATCCGAACGCCTCGTTGAGATCCTGCTGGTCGGCGAGTTGCGCCTGATCGTTGCCCAGCACCAGCATCGTGGCGAACGGCGGCGGCTCGGTGCGA
This sequence comes from Acidimicrobiia bacterium, assembly GCA_049284615.1. Classification (GTDB taxonomy): domain Bacteria; phylum Actinomycetota; class Acidimicrobiia; order Spongiisociales; family ZC4RG35; genus JANQRA01. Next base: position 4,541 of record JBAPYG010000531.1, on the reverse strand, counting down.
TACCCCAGCCCGAAGATGAGAAGGATCAGGAAAGGTCCGATCACCAGCGTCAGGATCAGCCGCGGTTGACGGAAGACACTGAACAGCTCCTTCCTGAAGAAGCCGAAGGTTCGTATCAGACGGGCGCGTATGCCCTGATCAGCCCGCACCTTCAGTCTCCCCTTCCCCCTGTTGGTAGTTGGCGATCAGCTCGACGAACACATCGTCGTAATCGGCCTGGACGACTTCGGACTTCTCCACGTCCACCTGTTGGCTCGTCGACCAATCCGAGATCTCACCGAATGCCTGGTCGGCATCGTCGACGACCAGGCGAACCGTCCTGGTATCGATCCAGGCCGGAGCCTTCGACCCGTTCCCCAGGGCGTGCGAGAGCTCGTCGACCTGTTGCGCCGACGGTGGCGAAACGAATGTCACCTCGATCTGGTCGCCCCCGTACGCGGCGCGGCGCAGACCCTCCGGAGTCTCGAAGAGCACTATCTCACCGTTCGCCAGCACCGCGACGTAGTCGCAATAGGCGGCTTCGCCGACGTACTGCGTGGTGATGAGGAGGGTCCGGCCGTCGCCGGCGAGGTCGCGAAATCTGTCCCAGAATCGGCGACGGAGCACCGGGTCGATCCCGGCCGTCGGCTCGTCGAGGAAGATGAGCTCGGGGCTGTGGAAGAGCGTGCTCGCCAGCATCACGCGCCGCTTCTCGCCACCTGACGCCTCTCGGGGCAAGCGATCCATGCGGCCCTCGAGTTGCACGAAGTCCACCAGGTCATCGATTCGATCCGACCGGTGATACGGCATTCCGTAGAGGGATGCTGCGAAGTTCAGATTCTCACGCAGCGTCAGGTCGGGGTAGAGGATGGCGTGCTGCGGCATGTAGCCGATACGCGCCCTGGTGTCACGGCTGAACGACATCGGTCGCTCACCCAGGACCCGAAGCTCTCCCGAGTCGGGTGCAGTGATCCCCGTCATCATGCGAACCGTGGTCGTCTTCCCCGACCCGCTGGGCCCGACGAATCCGACGATGGTCCCAGCTTCGATCTCCATGTCGAGATCGAACACACCGGCGCCATCGCCGTAGTCCTTGGTCAATTCGGACGCGATGACAGTGCTGGCAGGGGATTGCATGACGCCTCACATACCCCCGGCGTTCCAACCCGAAACCGTTTGATGCCCGTCGACCTGGGGTATTGCTCGCGGATGACCGACCGATCTGTTGCTCTCGGGCGTTCCGGCTCCGGGATCCCCATCCGGGTCGTCGCCACGGCGATCGTGATCTTGAGCCTGGTCGGGTCGGCCGTGGGTCTCGTCATCGTCCAGACGCTCAGCACCGACGCCAGATCATCGGTGTCGGTGTCGAAGTCCGCCCTCGACGCGATCAGCAAGACCATCGACGCTGTCGATGAGGTGGCGTCCAGCACATCGGCCAGCCTCGACGCCACCGCGGGCAGTGTCGGCTCCGCCTCTGCGACGCTCGAAGGCGCCGTCTCGACGATCGACGGCGTGGCCGACTTCCTCGAGTCCGATCTTCCCGACACCGTCGAGTCGATCCAGATGTCGATGCCGGCGGCGATCCAGACCGCCAACGCCGTGGACGGCACGCTACGGGCCCTCTCCCTCTTCGGAGTGGACTACGACCCCGAGGAGTCGTTCGGGGAGTCCCTGTCCCGTGTCAACGAAGCTCTGGTGGCGCTCCCCAACGACATTCGGATCCAGAGCGAGGCTCTCCGCCTCCTGACGCCGTCGGCCCGGGAGCTCGCAGCCAGCACGACTGATCTGTCTTCCTCGCTCGATGACCTGCAGGAAGGACTGCGTGGCTTCACCTCCCTCACCGACACGTATGAGATCACCATCGCCGAGGCCGAGACCACGGTTGACGCCACGGGTGAGTCACTGGATACCAGCATCTGGCTGGTCCGGGCCTTGGTGATCGGGGCCGGGATCGTTGGAGTGCTCATCGGCACGCTGTTCTGGTCTGTCGGCAGACGTGTCGACGATCTGACAGGGCTGGTGCAGTTGATCTACGACGCCCATCGTCTTCCGGCCACCACCGGCGTCGAGTGACTCATGAGCGGACGTAAGGTCGGGTCATGACAGACCTCGACCGCACGGCGCTGCGCACCTCCATCAACGAGCTCTACCGACGTGAGCTCGAAGACCTCGGCGACCGGACCTACGAGATGCTCGACGATGCGAAGAGATGGGACCTGGCCCCCACCCTCGAAGGCGGTGGCGTAATCGCTTTCGCGCACGTCAACGTGGTCGACTGCGGAGCCCATGTCGCTGCGGCCGTCAACGCCGCCCTCGACTCCGGTGCCGACACACTTCTCGCGATCGGTGTCCTCCATGCCTTCACCGAGGAGATGGAGCTGGCCCGGCGCGATGTCTCCTCGGGTGGTGGCGCCCCGTCGACCCATTCGCTCTGGGGCATCCAGGGTCCCGGTCTGGAGTTCAGGGACGAGTGGGAGGGAGACCACTCGCTTCGCGCCCTGCGACATTTCTGGAGAGCGGAGACCGAGCGCCGCGGTCTGACCGATCGACGTCTGGTGGAGCGCTACCCATTCCTGGCGGGCGGCCACCCCTCCTCACTGCCGAACCTGGAGGAGACGGCGGCTATCGCCGAGAACGCGGTGGTGGTGGCCACCGGCGACCAATTCCATCACGGCATCGCCTACGGGACTCCCGAGGACGAGGCGCTGGCCATGCACCCCGAAGGCCTCGAGGCTGCCCGCAAGAGCATGATCAAGGGCATCGCCCTCGTCGACGCCGGCGATCACGCCGGCTATGACCGCCACTGTGTCACCGCCAAGAGCGACGACCGGGACGCCGCCCAGCTGTACCGTCTCTTGCGTGGGCCGCTGCGAGGCAGGCTCATCGAGCTCGGGGCGTCGGACGCCACCGAGTTGTACGACGCACCTGCCCCCTCGTGGGCGGCCGGCGGCTTCATCGCCTTCGACTCCGTCGACTAGACCGGCTGTCCGAACCGGGTGACGATCACCTCCTCGAGCCTGGTCATTCCCTCACCCCGGACGAACCACCAGGTGCCGACGACCAAGGACCCCACGGTCATCGCCCCGAGCGTGGCTAGATAGGCCGCGCCACCGACGCCGTCGAGGAGACCCCATCCCAGCCAGAGCCCGCCCCCGAACGCGGCCAATCCGGCCAATGTGTAGAGCACGGTCATCCACCCGAACCACGAGAAGTCCCTGCCGAAGGCCACACCGACGAGCTTGGTGGCACCGAGTGGGACCAGATATCGATCTTCCAGCTCGGACCCGATGAGGACCCGGCGTCGCATGGCCCCGTTGATCTCGTTCTCGAGCTCGGCGGCGTAACGCCGCGCCATGAAGAGATACGAGGCGTCGAAGGCTGTCTGATTGGCGCCCAGTAGCGCGACGAGCGGCACGAGGAGAAACGCTTCGGGTACCTGCCAGAAGCCCACGACCAGCAGTGTCAACACCCCGAGCGACGTGTGGCGGACGTCGGCGAAGAACCGCCCGTGGTAGTAGCGGGTCATGCCACGCATGCGTTGCAGTTGGTCGCTGGCCAGTTGCAGTTCGTGAATGGGCGTCTCCTCGACCCGCGTTTCGGAGCCGTGGCCGTCGTCGGATGAGAGCGAGGTGAGTCAGGGGCGGGCGTAGCTGCCCTGGGCCACCGCGACGAGACGGTCCGGCGTCCCGTCGACCCACATCTCGATCGTCCCCACCAGACGCCGGGCGCTCACCGAGTTGAGGGTGGCGCGGGCCAGGACGTCTCCATTCTGGGCCGGTCGCAGAAATCGAATCGAGAGCTCGCTTGTCACTGCCATAGGCTCGAGACCGAGCACGGTGAAGGTTGCGAACCAGAGGCTGCAGTCGGCGAGCGAGAAGAGCGTTGGCCCCGAGATGTAGGCGCCGGGGCGGAGCTTGCCCGCGTCGAACGACCAACGGGCCAGGGCCGTGCCTTCGCCGAGGTCTACACAGCGGTTGCCCTCTGCATAGGCGGCGGGGAACTCTTCTGCCACGAGATCGTTGACGTCGGCCGGGGTGAACGCGAGACCCATCCGCCACGACAATACGCACCAAAGTTGGGAGACTGGGCCAGTGGAAAGCATCGAGATCAGAGTCGAGTCGGGCAGGACGAGCACGACCGTGGACATAACCGGCGAGGTGACTGCATTCTGCCGGGACAGGGGTGACGGTCTCGTCTCCGTCTTCGTACCCCATGCCACGGCGGGGGTGGCCATCTTCGAGACCGGAGCCGGCAGCGAGGCCGACGTCCTCGCCGCGATGGACATGCTGCTTCCCCCGGAGGCGGGTCGCTGGCGACACGAGCACGGGACACCGGGTCACGGACGCGACCACGTGCTGCCGGCTTTCATCAGCCCCTCGCTGACGATCCCCGTCCTCGCCGGCACCCCGACACTCGGCACGTGGCAGTCGGTGGTGCTCGTCGACACCAACGTCGACAACCCATCCCGGCGAGTGCGACTGAGCTTCATCGCCGGGTGAGGGGGATCGGCGCGCCGAGAACCGTTCTGTGAGGGTTTTCTACCAGGGCCTGGTAGAAAACCC
>JBAPYG010000530.1:0-2638 GCA_049284615.1 Acidimicrobiia bacterium | reverse complement strand
GAGACACGCCGCCGACGCGACGCCGGGCACGACTGGTGCGTCGTCTCACTGGGAATCCCCGGGCTGATACGGCGCGTCGTCATCGACACATCACATTTCACCGGCAACTACCCCGAGCAGTTCTCCCTCGACGCTTCGCCGGGTGGAGACGTGTGGGACGAGGTGATCCCGCTCACGTCACTGAGTGGGGACGCGACGGCCGGCTTCGACGTCGACTACCCCCATCGCGTGGCGGCGGTCCGTCTCAACATCCATCCCGACGGTGGTGTGGCCCGGCTTCGCGTCGCGGGTGAGCCGATCCCGAATATGCAGGCCGTCTGCCCCGATGGGGACACCGACCTGGCATCGTCCACAGTTGGCGGCCGCTGGCTGGAGGCTTCCGACTTTCACTACTCGCCCCCCTCCAACCTGTTGCTTCCGACCGAGCCCGAGGGCATGTGGGATGGATGGGAGACGAAGCGGCGTCGCGGCGGTGGCCACGACTGGGCGACCTTCCGACTCGGTCTTCCCGGCACCCTGACCTCGGTGGTCGTGGACACGACGCACTTCAAGGGCAACAGCCCCGGTTGGGTCTCTCTGGACATCTCCGAGGACGCCACTACATGGTCCGAGATCGTGGAGAGGGTCGCTGTTGACCCGGACGCCAGCAACGAGATCGATCTCCCGTCGACAGCCCATGCCACATGCGTGCGGCTCTCGATCCACCCCGATGGCGGGGTGGCCCGGTTCCGGGTCATGGGGCGGCCGGACCCGGAGGCGGCGAGCCAGGCCCGGCTGGCATATCTCAACTCGCTCTTCGACGAGGCCGCGCGCGGCTTCTTCCTGACGGCGTGCGTTGCGCCGCGCTGGGTCGATGCGATGGTCTCGGCGAGACCGTTCTCATCTGTCGAAGAGGTCTTCGCCAGCATGAGGGTGGCTTTCGCCGGTTTGGCCGAGAGCGACTGGCTACAGGCTTTCGCCGCCCATCCCCGGATCGGCGAGCGAGGCGATGCCACCGCCAACAAGGAGCAGGCCGGCACCGCCAGTGCCAGCCGTGAGATGTTGAACGACCTCGTAGACGTGAACCGGCGATACGAAGAGAAGTTCGGCTTCACCTACATTGTCTACGCCACCGGGAAATCGGCCGCGGAGATGCTGGAGCTCGCCCGTGGCCGGCTCGGCAACGATCGGCCCACCGAGATCGCCGCCGCCGCCGCCGAGCAGCGGAAGATCACCGAGACCAGACTTCGACGTATGTTGTGTCTGGAGAACCCATGACCACCCTCAGCACGCACGTCCTCGACACCGTCACCGGCCGTCCGGCGGCCGGGATGCGGGTCCATCTCGCCAGGTGGGCCGATGATGGGTGGGAAAGGCGCGACGAGTACGAGACCGACGATGAGGGACGGGTCGCCGGATTCGGTGACGTGGGCCCCGGACGCTATCGACTGGGCTTCGAGACCGGGGAGTGGGGCAACGTCTTCTACCCATTCGTCCACGTCGTCTTTGTCGTCGAAGAGGGGCGGTCGCACTATCACCTCCCACTTCTGCTGAGCGCGTACGGGTACACGACCTACCGGGGGAGCTGAGATGTCATTGGGAGCCAACCGATGGGGGAAGAGCGAGGTCCGTCTCTCCAAGGTGGTCCGGGGCCAGGCCGGCGACGACTTCATCGACTTGACGGTGCAGATCCTGCTCGAGGGTGATGTCGCCGCGGCCCATGTCGACGGGGACAACTCCGGAGTCGTGCCCACCGACACCATGCGCAACACCATCTATGGTCTGGCGCAGGAGCACCTGACGCGCGATCTCGAAGGGTTCGGTGAGACCCTGTGTGATCACTTCCTCGAGAAGCCCGGGGTGGAGCGCAGCACGGTGACCATCTTCGAGCGAATCTGGACGCGTCAGGACCCGCACGGGTTCATCGGTGGCGGCTCGGAGCGGCGCAAGGCACGGGTCGCTCGGGGCCAGCACTCATCGACTTCGGCCGGTGTCGACGGCCTGGTGGCTCTCAAGACGCAGGGCTCCGCCTTCGAGGGTTTCCCGAAGGACGACTTCACGATCCTCCCCGAGGCTGCCGATCGTCTTCTCGCCACATCGATCTCGGCCGGATGGGACTACTCGACCGTCCCACCGGACACATCCGAGACCTGGGCCCTGGTCAGGCGAACCCTCGTCGACCACTTCTTCGACGATTGGTCCGCATCGGTTCAGCACCAGGGCTATCTCATGGGGGAGGCGGTCCTCGCCGCGGTGCCCGAGATCACCGAGGTGAGTCTCCATCTCCCCAACCAACACCATCTCCCGTTCGACTTGACCCGGTTCGGCCTCGACTGGGACCACACGGTCTTCCACCCCGTCACCGAGCCCTACGGCGACATCTACCTCACCGTCACCCGCGAGTGAGCGGGAATGCTCGGGACCCGTCCCGGGCTCCGCCGGCCCCCCGTCCCCCCCGTTCTGTGTCAGTTACGGGCGGTGACACCGCCCGTAACTGACACCAGAGGAGGGGGCTGGACTCGACCACGGGCTTTTGGCAAGTTGTGGGGGTGGGGGAGTTCGATCAGGTCATCGTGAGGAAGGCGATGAAACAGCGGTTCCTGGTGACCAGGGAGGAGGTGCTCGAGGTCGGGGGAAGCAAGCACCTCATCGCGTCACG
>JBAPYG010000529.1:0-2544 GCA_049284615.1 Acidimicrobiia bacterium | reverse complement strand
GATGCAAAGCTACCCACCCGCGAGGTGCCGCTATGCGCTGTTTGATCACGTGCTCGTTTTCGTCCGATAACTGGTGCGGTCTCAATAGGTCGACGCGTCACCTGCTTCGGCGAGAGTTGATGGATCTCTCTCCGAGGAGGTTGTTGTGGCGAGGTTCAGTGAGTCCGAGAAGGCGCTGATCTGGGACTGGTGGCAGCAGGGCGGGTCGATGCGTGGCGTGGCCCGTGAGCTGGGCCGGTCGAGTAGTTCGGTGCGCACGTTGATCGAAAACGGTGGCGGGGTGCGTCCGGTGCCTCGTTGTCGGAGTGTTCGGCATCTGTCGTTGGAGGAGCGGGAGGAGATCTCTCGGGGGATGGCTGTTGGCGAATCGCTGCGGTCGATCGCGGTGAAGTTGGGTCGGTCGGCTTCGACGGTGAGCCGGGAGGTGGCCCGCAATGGTGGCCGGTCTGGGTATCGGGCTCTACGGGCTGACCGTGCCGCCTATCGGAGAGCCCGCCGCCCCAAGGTCTGCAAGTTGGCGGCCAACCCTCTGTTGGTTCTGATCATCGAGGAGAAGCTCTCCCAGTGGTGGTCGCCCCAGCAGATCTCAGGATGGCTCAAAGAGACATACCCTGAGTCTCCGGAGATGTGGGTGTCGCACGAAACGATCTATCTAACGTTGTTCGTCCAAGGCCGGGGAGCGTTGAAACACGAGCTCACCCAGTGTCTGCGCACCCATCGAGCGATGCGCCGGCCCACCAAGAAGCGGGCTCCCACCGGCAAAGGTCAGATCCGCAATCCGGTGATGATCTCCGAACGCCCCGCCGAAGCAGGAGACCGTGCCGTTCCTGGACATTGGGAAGGAGACCTGTTGATGGGACGGCGTCAGACCGCTTGGAGTGCCATCGGGGAATCCAGTCTTCGTGGTACATGAGGGCGCAGTATTCGATGCCGTCTTCGATATCACAGGTCTGAGCATCTGCGGCCTCGGGCCAGGAGACGGTGAGGGAGTGCGCTGGGACGTTGAGTGAGAGGCTGAGTAAGGCGATGCCGAACATCGCTGCCACGACTGCCTGACCAATGCGCCCGGTACCCGCTCGCTCTTGGGTCAGGTAAGCCAGGACCAGAGCAAACAGGACCAGGTAGACAACGTGGAGAAAGGTGGGCCGGTGGGCGATGATGTCCGGAGGCGAGAAGCTGCTTAGGGTCATCCATGGCGCCAGCCATTCGAAGTGACCGGACACGTCGTCCGTGGAATGCGCGAAGTCATTCAGAACGCCGAAGTCGGGTGAGGCCCAGAACTGGATAACCGCCAGCCCGACTGAACGTGCCCGTAACGAAGCCGACTTGGTTCGCATTTGCGTCAGAGCCATGTTGCAGCGTAGCCTTACGTCGTAAGTTCTCAATCACGAGGGAGACATGAAGGCCATCGTTCGCGACGAATACGGGGACCCGGACGTGCTTCGCATCGCGGAGATCCCGGCGCCGACACCTGCTCCAGGTGAGGTCCTCGTCCGGGTCCATGTCTCCTCGGTGAACACGGCCGATCTCGACCAGCTCCTGGGCAAGCCACGCATAGCTCGACTCGGGACCGGTGTCACAGGCCCCAGATCTGGCAGGCTCGGCCTCGATCTCGCCGGTGTAGTCGAGGCCGTGGGCTCGGAAGTAACCAGATTCGTAGCGGGCGATCGGGTATGGGCGGACATGTTCTCCAGCGGAACCGGTGCATTCGCCGAGTACGTCTGTGCCAAAGAGAGCTCATTCGTCCCCCTGCCGCAAGACCTCTCGTTCACCGACGCCGCCACGATCCCCCATTCCGGGCTCCTCGCGTTGCAGGGCCTGGGTGTCGCCGGGGGTGTCCGTTCCGGGCAGCGTGTTCTCATCAACGGAGCCGGTGGCTGCGTCGGCCCTTTCGCGATTCAGATGGCCAAGGCCCGTGGCGCTCATGTGACCGGCGTCGATGAGGGGCCAAAACTCGACATGGTGCAGTCGCTCGGAGCGGACGAGGTGATCGACTACCAGCGGGACGACTTCAGCCGACCCGGGTCGAGATTCGACTACATCCTGGACATCGCCGCCCGGAGGACGCTGGTCGCTCATATGCGGGCCCTAGCAAACAACGGCGTCTACGTCCGGGTGGCGAGAAACCTGGGCGGGTTCTTCAGTGCCGCCGTGTTCGGCGGGCTGCTCACGGGTGTGACGAGCAAGAGGCTCGGCGTTTTCACGTGGAAGCCGAATCGGGAGGCGGACATGGCCCAGGTCGCCGCGATGGTGGCCGACAGGTCTCTCACCCCATTGGTCGACCGCGAATTCACCCTCGACTCGGTCCCCGAGGCTTTGCAGTACCTCATCGAGGGACGGGCACGCGGCAAATTGCTGGTCGATATCAGGAACTGAGCGACGTCGGTCTGGGCCTACCCGGTGACCCAGGTCCTGGCGTCGTCGAGCTCCGAGGTGGGGTAGGTCTTCACTTCACCCGGAAGCATCCAGCCGAACGCCTTGATGGCGTCCTTCACCCAATTCTCATCGGTGACCAGTGCGATCTTCTCCCAAGCCGTCCAATGA
>JBAPYG010000528.1:0-6880 GCA_049284615.1 Acidimicrobiia bacterium | reverse complement strand
CCTCCTCACCCTCGATGTTGGACACCGCAGCCACCACGCTGTCGTCTTCTCGCAGCTTCATCCCCCGCACACCCTGAGTGCCCCGGCCCATGCTCCGCAGATCTGACTCGGCGAAGCGGATGCCCATGCCCTGCTCGGAGAAGATCAAGATCTCGTTCGAGCCGCTGGAAGTGCGGACGGTCACCAACTCATCGTCGTCGGCGAGCTTGATGGCGACGAGGGTCTGGTTCCTCGACTCGTACTCCTTGAACTCGGTCTTCTTGGCCTGGCCCTTCTTGGTGACCATCACCAGATAGCGACCGGTCTCGTAGTCCCTGGTGTCGATGATCGCCTGAATGCGCTCGTCAGGGCCCACAGGAAGCACGGACTGGGCCATCACACCCTTCGATGTCCGCGACTGCCGGGGGATCTCGTGGGCCTTGATTCGGTGCACCAAGCCGCTGTTGGTGAAGAAGAGGAGGTAGGCATGAGCCGTGGTGTGGACGAGGTGACGAACGACATCGTCGTCTTTGACCTCTGCAGCCTTCACTCCCCGGCCACCACGGCCCTGGGTTCGGTACGTCGAGGCCGGGACCGACTTGACGTAGCCGGTGGCGGATACGGTGATGATCAGCTCGTCGTCGGCGATGAGGTCTTCGAGACTCAGCTCTCCCTCGTCGGGAACGATGCGGCTGCGGCGGTCTTCCGCATAGGTGTCACGGATCGATCCCAGCTCGTCCTTGATGATCGACCAGCGTCGTTGGGGGTCGGCGAGGATCGCCTCGAGGTCGGCGATCGTCTCCTGTAGCTCGGCGAGCTCGCTCCGCAGCTTGTCGACCTCGAGAGCGGTGAGACGACGCAGGGGCATGTCGAGAACCGCATTCGCCTGGATCTCGCTGAGCTCGAAGCTGTCGATCAGGTTGGCGCGGGCGTCCGCGGTGTCGGCGGAGCCCCGGATGATCCTGATGACCTCGTCGATGTTGTCGACGGCGACGATGAGACCCTCGAGGATGTGGGCACGAGCCATGGCCTGGTCGAGACGGAACTGGGTGCGCCGCTCGATGACCTCCATCTGATGGTCGAGGTAGTAGCCGACCATGTCGGCGAGGCTGAGGGTGCGCGGGACGCCGTCCACGAGTGCGACGACGTTGTAGGAGAAGCTGTCCTGTAGCGGCGTGTTCTTGTAGAGCTGGTTGAGCACGACCTGAGGCACTGCACCCTGCTTCAGCTCGATGACGAGACGCGTCCCCACCCGGTCGGACGACTCGTTCCGGGTGTCGGCGACCCCGGTGATCTTCTTGGCGTCGACGAGGTCCTTGATCTTGGCCATGATGCGCTCGATCGACACTTGATATGGGAGCTCGGTGGCGACGATGGCGGTGCGGCCTTTGCGAATCTCCTGCACATCACACACTGCCCGGATCTTGACCGAGCCCCGGCCGGTGGTCAGTGCGTCGCGGATCCCGGCGGTCCCCACGAGAAAGCCACCGGTGGGGAAGTCGGGGCCTTTGACGAACTGGAGCAACTCCTCGGACGTCGCATCGGGATGGTCGATCGTGTAGAGCGCGGCGTCGACGACCTCCTTCAGGTTGTGCGGCGGGATGTTGGTCGCCATGCCGACGGCGATGCCCTGGGAACCGTTGACCAGGAGGTTGGGAAAGCGCGACGGCAGGACCGATGGCTCTTGGAGCTCGTCTGAGTAGTTCGGGTTGAAGTCGACCGTGTCTTCGTCGATGCCCTCGAGGAGATGCGTGGAGAGCTTGGTGAGACGGCACTCGGTGTAACGGGCGGCGCCGGGGGGATCGTCGATCGAGCCGAAGTTCCCCTGAGGGTCGATGAGCAGATGACGCATCGAGAAGTCTTGGCCCATGCGCACCAGGGCGTCGTAGATGGCCGAGTCGCCATGGGGGTGATAGTTGCCCATGACGTCACCGACCACCTTGGAGCACTTCCGGTGGGCCGAGCTGGGGCTGATGTTGTTCTCGAACATCGAGTAGATGATTCGCCGTTGAACCGGCTTGAGACCGTCGCGAACGTCGGGGAGGGCCCGGGCGACTATCACCGACATGGCGTAGTCGATGAAGCTCGCCTCCATCTCCTTGGTGATCTCCACCTCGGGTTGAGGCTCGGTTGTGGTGTGCTCGTCTGTCATGTGATCTCTAGATGTCGAGGAATCGGACGTCGTCCGCGTTCTGCTGGATGAAGGACTTGCGGGAGGGGACGTCGTCGCCCATCAAGGTCTCGAAGACCTCTTCGGCTCGCGCCGCATCTTCCATCTCGACGCGGAGCAGTGTCCTGGTCTCGGGATTCATCGTTGTCTCCCACAACTCCCGGGCATTCATCTCGCCCAACCCCTTGAACCTCGTGGGCTTGACTTTCGGGTGCTCCTTGCGGAACTCGTTGAGAGCGGCGTCGTCCTTGAGGTAATGCACCTTGGAGCCGACCTTGACCCGATAGAGAGGTGGCTGGGCGACGTAGACGTACCCGAAGTCGATGAGTGGGCGCATGTGCCGGAACAGCAACGTAAGAAGCAGCGTGCGGATGTGGGCGCCGTCGACGTCGGCGTCGGCGAGGAGGACCACCTTGTGGTACCGCGCCTTCTCGATGTCGAAGTCGTCGCCGATGCCGGTGCCCATGGCGGTGATGATGTCCTGGACCTCGGTGTTCTGGAGTGCCTTGGCGAGACGGGCCTTCTCGACATTCAGGATCTTCCCCCGGATGGGGAGGATGGCCTGGGTCTCGGAGTTGCGAGCCGACTTGGCGGGACCGGCCGCGGACTTGCCCTCCACGATGAATATCTCCGACTCCCCGGGATCGCGACTGGAGCAATCGGCGAGCTTGTCGGGGAGGCCACCGGACTCCAAACCCGACTTCCTGCGGGTGAGCTCTCTGGCCTTGCGCGCCGCCTCCCGGGCCTTCGATGCGTTGATGCACTTGTCGACGATGCGCCGGGCCTCGGGCGAATGCCTCTCCAACCACTCAGGGAGCTTGCGGTTCAGGGTCTTCTGGACATACGAGCGGATCTCGGTGTTGCCGAGCTTGGTCTTCGTCTGACCCTCGAACTGGGGGTCTTTGACCCGTACCGAGATGATGGCTGTCAACCCCTCACGGACGTCTTCTCCGGTGAGGTTGTTGTCCTTCTCCTTGAGGATGTTCTTCGACCGGGCGAAGTCGTTGATCGCCTTGGTGAGCGCAGTTCGAAAGCCCTCTTCGTGGGTGCCGCCCTCGTGGGTGTTGATGTTGTTGGCGAAGGTGAGGATCGACTCGGTGTACGAGCTGGTCCATTGCATTGCCACCTCGACCTCGGCGTCTTCGGAGACGTCCCCGATGTCGATTATGTGGGCATGGAGCGGATCACGCTTGGCGTTGAGATGGTTGACGAAGTCGACGAGGCCACCCTTGTAGTGGAACATGTCGCTCTGGGGCTCGTCGCCGCGCTCGTCGGACAGGGTTATGTGGAGGCCCCGGTTGAGGAAAGCCGTCTCACGGAGACGGGACGCAACCGTCTCGTAGTCGAACTCGGTGCTCTCGGTGAAGATCTCCGGGTCGGGCCAGAAGCGAATGGTCGTGCCACTCTTCTTCATCGGCTTGACCTTCTTCGGGTCTTTCGTCTTGGGTGTCCCGATGGCGAATTCCTGTGTGTACAGGTTGCCGTCGCGACGCACCTCCGCCTCGAGCTTGGTGGACAGCGCGTTGACCACCGAGACCCCGACGCCATGGAGCCCACCGGACACGGTGTAGGCGCCCTGCTCGAACTTGCCCCCGGCGTGCAGGGTGGTCAGCACGGTGGTCAGCGCCGACTTCTTGGTCTTGGTGACCCGATCGACGGGGATGCCACGCCCGTCGTCTGCAACCTCGACTCCGCCGTCGGCGCGGAGGGTCACCGTGATCTTGTCGCAGTAGCCGGCCATGGCCTCGTCGACGGAGTTGTCGACTACTTCCCAGATGAGGTGGTGCAGGCCTCTCGGCCCCGTGGAGCCGATGTACATGCCGGGGCGCCGGCGAACGGCCTCGAGACCCTCGAGAACGGTGATGTCTTTGGCCTGATAACTGTCGCGAGTGGTCGTCACGACCCTCCTAAATGGTGTGTGGCAAACGGTGAAAGGGTGAACCTGGCGGGGACGGGACCTGCCGCTCCTGCGGCAACTTTCACATATGTCATTTTAGCCCGACGGGGTGACAAAACCGAATTCATCCCTGGCTTTTTCGGCTACTCGTGACGGCCCGGTGGATGGATTTCGATCGACTCGATGATCCCTGACCCAAAACGCTCGCCGAGCCTGCGAACCAGCCCCGACTCGTCGTATCTCAAGAAGGCGACCATCGAGCCGCTCGACGCCTCGACCACAAGTGCCGTCCCCTTGATGTACAGGGGTTTGGACCGTCCTCTCCACGGTGCGCCGGCCAACTCGTCCCACTCCGATCCGACCGCGGCCATCACCACCGGGTCGGGAAGACCCAGTCTCTTGAACATCTCGTCGACCGAGTCGGAGAAGTGCTCGAGGTCTCTGTTGCCCGGGCTCACCTCGTGACTCCATCTCCCACCGTCCAGACTGTGCCGGAGATGGGCACATCCTCGGGTCGGGAAGAGGTGATCATCGTCTGGGTGTCAGCAGGGAGCGCCTTGGCCAGCGCGTCGGATCGAGAGGGGTCCAACTCGGAGAAGACGTCGTCGAGCAAGAGCACAGGCGACTCTCCCACCGTGGCGGCAACAGCTCGGTGGGCGGCCAGCTTCACGGCCAGAGCCATGGTCCGCTGCTCGCCCTGACTGCCATGGACGCGAGCTTCGTGACCGTCGATGGAAAACCCAGGCTCATCACGATGGGGGCCTACTGTCGTCATCCTTCGTTCGTAATCGATACGGCGGCTCTGTTCAAGGGCCGTCAGCAGTCGCCCACCGAAATCAGCCGCCGGGGCCTGGTCCAGCCGGCCGGCCCACGTCGGGACGTAGGTGAAGCCGGCTGCCACGGTGGCGTCGGCGACTTCTGCGTACGCGGTGGCCAGGATCGGAGACAGGGTCTCGATGACGCGTGACCGCCGAGCGAGCACTCTTCCCCCGGCTTGGGCCAGCCGCGAGTCCCACACGGCGAGTGTGGGCTCGTCGCGATCACCTTGTTTCAGGAATGCGTTCCGTTGTCGCAGGGCTCGCTCGTATTCGGTTTGATCGAGATGTGCGGCCGGCCAGAGCTGCACGGCGATCTGGTCGATCAAATCTCGTCGGTGAGCCGGCCCCCTCTTGATCAGGTCGAGGTCCTCGGGAAGGAACGCGATGACTCTCAAGACGCCGAGAAGGTCCGCCGTGCGTCGGAGCCGGGTCTTGTCGACCTGGGTCCGCCGCGCCCCCTGACGGGGGATCTCGATCTCGATCAACCTCTCTCTCTCATCGCCGACGAGGGCGGCGCGAATCACTGCGCTCTCGGCGTCATCGGCGATGAGGGCCGAGTCGGGAGCCGAGCGAAATGACTTCAGTGTGGCCAGATACGCCACGCTCTCGAGGAGGTTCGTCTTGCCGGAGCCGTTGGGGCCAACCAACAGGTTGACGGCGGCATCGGGGTGCCACTCCAGCTCCGGGTAGGACCGGAAAGTGACCAGAGACACCCAGTCGACCCTCATTGGGGCTCCTCAGATCGAGACCGCCTCAGACCCGTACGGGCATCAGGAGGTAGAGGAAGTCGCTTCCTTCCCCGGCGTCGAGGACGCCTGGTTTGAACGCGTCGATGACCCTGAGACGGACCGAGTCACCGACTATCGCCGACACCCCGTCCTGGAGATAGCGAGGGTTGAAGGCGATGGACACCTCCTCGTCCGAGCCCGTGAACACACCCGAGAGGTGCTCGGCTTCGCCACCAACGTCCTGGCGGCTGACGGTGACTTCCACTCCCCCCTCCATCAGCTTCAGCCGGACCGGGATGTGGTCCTCGGCCACCAGGGTCACCCGGCCGAGGGCGTCGAGCAGCTCGTCCTTGTCCAACACGATCTGGTTGGGATAGCTCTCCGGGAGAAGTGATTGGTATTTGGGGAAGTTCCCATCGATCAATCGCAGTCGGAGAATGCCCCGCTCCGAGGAGAAGACCGCTTCACGCTCCCGAAGCTGAGCAGTGACCTTGGGGGCGCCGATCGTCCTGGGAAGCTCGCGCAGGCCCCGGGCGGGGACGAGACCGTTGCCCTCCAGGCCCACGCCACTCAGATCCCGTTTGGAGAGACGATACGAATCCGTTGCCACCATGCGGAGCCCGTCGTCGGAGGTCTCGAAGAGCACGCCGGTGAGGATTGGCCGGGCCCCATCACCGGACGCTGCCACCGTCACCTGGTTGATGGCCTCGGCGAAGGCCTCACCGTCGACCTCGACTCCATCGGAGACCACGTCGTCCTGAGTCGGGAAGTCGTCCACCGAGAGTGGTCGCAAGGTGAACCGAGGACCGTTGCCCTGGATCTCGATGTCGGTGTCGGAGACACCGATGGTCACCTGACCGGGCGGCATCTTGCGCACCGCCTCGGAGAGGAGCCGACCGGGGATCACGGCTCGACCCTCTTCCATCACCTCCACCTCGGCCTGGGTGCGTACGGTCATGTCGAGATCGGTCCCGGTCACCCGCAAGGTGTTCCCGGAGACCTCACAGAGAAGACCCTGCAATACCGGGAGGGCAGTCCGGGTGCCCACGGCACGGTTCGCTCGGGCGAGCACATCGGCGAGATCGTCTCGCTGAGCTCGGATTCTCACAGGTGGATTTCCCTTCTTCTGTTGTTATGAATTCTCATTTGAAAGAGTATTAGTTGTAGTAGGGGGTTGTGGAAGTGTGGAAATGTGGGTTCTGATCAACTGGTGATTGGCGATCTCCCTGTGGACTTCCCTGTCGACGATTCTTCGCGATCTGGGGACGACCAGTGGATAACTCAGGAG
>JBAPYG010000527.1:0-15406 GCA_049284615.1 Acidimicrobiia bacterium | reverse complement strand
ACCCTGGGGCGGTGAGTCCCAGTTCTCGATCAGGGCCCGGCGCAGTATCCGGGCGCGCTCGTCGGCATTCACCTCGGGACGACCGACGACCTCGATGTCGGCCGTTACCCCTTGTTTGAGGTGAAGGGTGAACCGGGGTGTGGCGATGATGTTGGCCTCCCAGTCCCGCCGCCGACTGCTGGGCCGGCCGGTCAGGTAGAACTTCCCATCGAATTGATGGAAGTAGATCTCGATGCGACGCGGCTCGCCACTCCGGCGCCCCGTCGTCGTTATGTCGGCGATCCCGCCCTGGTCCATCGCCATCTTCGTTGCACGATCCATGATGCTTTCAACCGCGCCACTTGGCCCGGTCTTCCCGAAGCTAGGTTCCTGAGATGGGTCAACTGATCGATGTCACGGCCACCGACATGGGTGATGTGGCCGTATTCGACCTCGACAGGTCGCTCACGGGCCAGGACCCCCGCATCTTCACCGACGCTCCCGAAGGTGAGACCCCTCCACGGCTGTTGGCCCGACGACTGTGGGCACGGCATCCCGATATCTCGAGCGTCCACGTGCTGTCGAACACGGTCACGGTGGCACGAGGAGAGCCGTGGGACAGAGACTCCATAGAGACCGCGCGTGTGATCATCGCCGAGCTCTTCGTCCACTACGAGACACTGAGCCTCGACGAGTACGACGAGCAACAACGGGCCGACAACTACAACGCCACGATCACCTGGATCCGCGCTCACAACCCTGACCTGTGGGTCATTCGGATCAAACCCGATGAGCCCATCGACCCCTTTGCCCCTGGTCAGTACACGACACTGGGGCTCGGCTTCTGGGAGCCCCGCGCCGACACGGCCGAGGAGGACTTCGGCGACGATCCGGAGAGACGGGACAAGATGGCGCGTCGCTCGTACTCGGTGTCCTCGTCGATCGTTGGTGAGGACGGAGAGCTCGTGGCGGCGCATCCCGACGAGGTCGAGTTCTACATCGTTCAGGTGCCACCCGGCGAGGAGGAGCTCCCCTCCCTCACCCCACGGATCTTCTCCAGGGAGACCGGTGACCGGATCTACATGAGCCACAAGTTCACTGGCAGGTACACCCTGGAGGGGGTGGAGCAAGCCGACAACGTCGTCTTCTTGAGCACCGGCACCGGGGAGGCCCCGCAGAACCTGATGACGGCCGAGCTCCTTCGCAACGGTCATGAGGGTCAGATCCTCAACGCCGTCTGTGTCCGTTACCGCCACGATCTGGCCTACGTCGACCAGCACGCCACGGTCGAGAGGATGTACCCGACCTACCGATACGTCGCAGTCACCACCCGTGAGCCGGAGAACGAGGGCGACAAGGTGTATATCCAGGATCTCATCACCAGCGGACGGCTCGAGGAGGAGCTCGGGACAGGGCTGGACCCGGCGACGACCCATGTGTTCCTCTGCGGAAATCCGGCCATGATCGGGCTACCGCGATGGGACGACGACGGCTCGATGCAGTTCCCCGAACCGGTGGGGGTCTGCCAGCTGCTCCACGAGCGGGGGTTCACCATCGATCACCTCGACCAACGGGGGAACGTCCACTACGAGGAGTTCTGGAAGGAGCGCTAGGGGATCCGTAAGTCGAGAGCCGTCAGCCGCGGCGTTGGGCGTCGGCGACGGCGATCGCAGTCATGTTCACCACATCGGTCACCGAGGCATCGCGCTGCAGGACGTGCACCGCCTTCGACAGGCCGCTGAGGATCGGGCCGATGACTTCGGCTCCGCCCAGCCTGTTCAGCAGCTTGTAGGCCGCGTTGGCCGCGGTGAGGTTGGGGAAGACCAGGACATTGGCAGCCCGGCCCAGAGAGCCATCGGGGCTGCGAGATGCCATCAGCTCGGGCACAACTGCCGAATCGGCCTGCATCTCCCCGTCCACCATGATGTCCGGCCTGATGCTGCGCACTATCTCGACGGCCTTCCGCACCCGCGCCGGCTCCTCGCCACCTGCCGAACCGAAGTCGGAGTAGCTGACGAAAGCGACTCTCGGCTCGCGGTCGAAGTCGTCATCGGCGGTCTTCGCCGCCGCGAGGGCGATCTCGGCCAACTCCTCGGAGGTCGGCTCGATGTTCACCGCACAATCGGTGAAGAAGTAGGGGCGACCACCAACCAGCACGACGTAGACGGATGAGACGATCGAACGGCCCTCCTCGACCTTGAGGACCTGGAGAGCCGGCCGGATGGTCTCCGGGTAGAAGGTGTTGAGCCCTCCGAGAACCGCATCGGCGGCACCCTCCCGAACCATGAGACAGGCAAACATGTTGGGATCGCGAACCAGGCGCTCCGCCTCGTGCAGAGACATGCCCCGGTCGCGGCGCAGCTCTTCGAGAACTCCGGCGTACCGTTTCTGCTCGGCCCTTTGCGTCTCCGGATCGATGACGTCCATGCCCTCGAGCGAGATGCCGGCAGTGCTGGCCAATTCCTCGATCTTCGAAGCCGAGCCCAACAGCACCGGGCTGGCGATTCCCTCGTCCTTGGCGCGACGGGCGGCGCGAATGATTCGGAGATCGTCGGCATGGGGGTAGGCGACACGCTTCGGTTGCTCCCTCGCCCTGGTGGTCAGGGCATTGATGAGCCCATGGGAGGCACTGAATCGCGCCTGGAGCGCCGACTTGTATGCCTCGAAGTCATCGATCGGCGACCGGGCCAGCCCTTCGTCGACGGCAGCCCTGGCAACTGCGGGCGCCACGGTCCAGAGGACCCTCGAGTCGAACGGCTTGGGGATCAGGTACTCCGGGCCGAAGCTGAGACTCTCCAGGTCGTATGCACGCAATACCGAGTCGGGCACCGGCTCCTTGGCGAGCTGGGCCAACGCATGGGCTGCGGCCACCTTCATGCCCTCTGACACGCCTCGAGACCGCACGTCGAGTGCACCTCTGAAGATGAAGGGAAACCCCAAGACGTTGTTCACTTGGTTCGGGTAGTCCGACCGCCCCGTTGCCATGATCACGTCATCGCGGGCCGCCTTGGCGTCCGGGTACGTGATCTCCGGGTCGGGGTTGGCGAGGGCGAACACTATGGGCTTGTCGGCCATCGACTGCACCATCTCCTTGGAGATGATCCCGGCCACCGCCACGCCGATTACGACGTCGGCTCCGACCATGGCGTCGGCGAGGGTTCGCGCATCGGTGTCCACTGCGAAGTCCTGCTTGATCTCGTTCAGGTCGTCTCTGCCGGAGTGGATCACGCCCGTGGTGTCGGTCATCAACAGATTCCTCGGGTCGACACCCAACTCGATGAAGAAGCGGGCACACGCCACTCCGGCGGCTCCGGCGCCGGCAACTATCACCCTGGTCTCTTTGATGTTCCGGCCTGTGATCTCGAGGGCGTTGAGAAAGGCTGCCCCACCGATGATGGCGGTGCCGTGCTGGTCGTCATGGAACACCGGGATGTCGAGACGCGAGCGCAGCGTCGATTCGATGTAGAAGCACTCGGGCGCCTTGATGTCCTCGAGGTTGATGCCACCCACCGTGGGAGCCAGGAGCTCACAGAACTTGACGACGTCATCAGGGTCCTCGGCGTCGATCTCCAGATCGAAGACATCGATATCGGCGAAACGCTTGAAGAGAACTGCTTTGCCCTCCATGACGGGCTTGCTGGCCAGCGGCCCGATGTTGCCCAGCCCGAGCACCGCCGACCCGTTCGAGACGACGGCTACGAGGTTCCCGCGATTGGTATAGCGGAAGGCGGCGTCTGGATCGTCGGCGATGACCAGACACGGGTCGGCGACGCCGGGGGTGTAGGCCAGGCTGAGGTCCGACTGCGTAGCCGTCGGCTTGGTCGCCCTGATCTCCACCTTGCCGGGCGTTGGCTTCTCGTGGTACTCCAGCGCTTCGGAGAACTTCGGTCTGGCGGGCATGGGATGACCTTATCGGGGTCGGCCGATACCGGAATCGCCGCGCCCCTGGGGAAATGCGCCGATCTCCCCTCCACTAGGGAGCCGGGCTGCCCGGCTCCCTGGGCCGGGGTATGCGTTTCCCGGGGCTTCCTGCGACAATTGGTGGGTGATCGAGACCGAGATGCCAGTTCTCTCCGACAACGGGTACAACGTCATGGGTGGCTGGCGAGTGGGCCAGGCCCCTGAGGACACCACGACAAAGTCGGGGCTCTTGGTGCCGATCGGGACGAAAGACGGCAACGACGCCCTCGCCCTCGTCGACGTTCAGACCGGGCAGCGGTTCTGGGCAGTGCCCACCGGCGCCTGGCGCTTCATCTGGCCGCCGACGGGCCAGCCTGTGATCGCCGTTCGTGAGTCTCAGATCATCGCCGAGGAAGAGCTCGAGCACGTCGGTGACGAGGGCCAGTACCTGTAGATGCGCTCGGCCCGGCCCCTCCGTAATCCCCACGCATCGACCACTCCCACCCGGCATCATGGGCCCACGCCATCCGACCCGGACTCTCACACATGACTTCTGAGCATCAATCGCGCGCTCGCCGCAGGCTGACGGCCACCGTCACCGACCTCGAGGTCGCGGTCCAGCGCGCCTTCCTGGTCGGTGTCCAGCTCCCCGGGATGACCACTGATGTCGAAGAGCGCTCGCTGGAGGAGCTGGCATTGCTCACCGACACCGCTGGTGCCGATCCCGTCGATCGAGAGCTGGTGAAACGGGATCGAATCGACCCGGCAACGTTCATCGGCTCCGGGAAGGCGGACGAGCTGGCCACCTTGACGACTGTCCTGGACATCGATGTGGTCATCTTCGACCAGGGTCTCAGCCCGGCCCAGCAGCGCAATCTGCAGAAGGTCTTCCACTGCGACGTGGTCGACCGTGAGGCGCTGATCCTCGATATCTTCGCCCAACACGCCACCTCGAAGGTGGGGGCGATCCAGGTCGAGTTGGCCCTCCTTCGCTACAACCTGCCCCGGTTGCGGGGCAGGGGATCGCAGCTCGCCCAGCAGCGGGCCGGCGTGGGCACGACCATGCGCGGCCCGGGAGAGACCAAGCTCGAGACCGATCGGCGACGGGTCCTCGCCCGAATATCCAAACTCGAGAGACAGCTGAAGGAGTCGGCGGGCCATCGCGAGACCCAGCGCAAGCAACGCAAGAGAACTCAGATCCCTCAAGTGTCGATAGTGGGCTACACCAACGCCGGCAAGTCGACGCTCCTCAACGCTTTGACCGACGCCGACACCCTCGTCGAGGACCAGCTCTTCGCCACCCTCGACTCGACGGTCCGCCGCCTCGAGCTTCCCGATGGCCGCCCGATCGTGATCGCAGACACGGTCGGGTTCGTCCGCCGTCTCCCCCACCACCTGGTCGAGGCATTTCGCTCGACCCTCGCCGAGGCCGCCGAGTCGGACCTCCTGATTCACGTCGTCGATGGGACCGACGCCGACCCCGCCGGGCAGATCCAGGCCGTGACCGAAGTGCTCGAGGAGATCGACGCAGCCTCGATCCCGCAAATACTCGCCATCAACAAGATCGACGCCCTCGACGACGCCGCCCGTGAGAGACTGCAGAATCTCTGGCCAGACGCAGTGTTGGTCTCGGCGCGTGAGGATCTCGGGCTCGACCGTCTGCAGTCCGCGATCGCCGAGGCCCTGTCTCGGGGCCTGGTCACCCTGACATTGACCATCCCCTACGACCGGGGTGACATGGTGGCTGCCGCCCACCGCCTCGGCGAGGTGACCGGGGAGAAGCACGACGAGCAAGGGACGATCCTCGACGTCCGGGTGCCGGAGCGCGCCCGGAGCGTGTTCCAGGAGTTCGTCCGCTCGTAGTCCGAAGGTCCTCGCTCGACGGGGTGGACGGAAACTACTCGGCTGCCAAGCCACTGGCTGCCAGGGCCGCCCCCACCAGGCCGGCGGAGTTCCCCATCGTCGCCGGCACCAACGGGAGCTTCTCATCGATCTGATGGCGAAACAACGAGAAATGCTTGGTGAGCCCGCCACCCAAGACGATCAGGTCGGGGCTGAACACGGCATCGACGTGCTGTAGGTAGCGGTTGGCGCGCGACCCCCACTCGTCCCAGCCGAGGTTCTCGCGGCGACGCGCCTTGGCCGAGAAGTAGCTCTCGGCAGGGACGTGACCGTCGAGCTCGATCTGGCCCAGCTCGAGGTTTGGCACCAGCTTCCCATCGACCAGGAGGCCGGAACCGATGCCGGTCCCGAAGGTGATCGTGAGGACCATGCCCGCAACCCCGGACGCAGCCCCGTATCTCGCCTCCGCCATCGCGGCGGCATCGGCGTCGTTGATGACGGTGACCGGCCGGCCGGTGGCCACCTCGAAGATCTCGGTGACGTTGCGGCCGATCCAGGCAGGGTCGATGTTGTTGGCGGTCTCTATGGCGCCCCGGCGTATCACCGAGGGAAATCCCACTCCCACCGGGCCCTCGTAGTCGTATCCATCGACCATGGCAGCCAACTCGGCGGTCACCGACTCGGGGGTGGAAGGCTGTGGTGTGTCGACCCGGATGCGATCGGTGGTGAGCGAGCCGTCGTCTATGTCCACGAGGGCGGACTTGATGCCCGAGCCGCCGATGTCGATTCCCAGGTAGATGGAGCTCACGGTCGATGAAGGCTAAGCGGTTCGATTGGTAATAGCCTCTCGACGTGACCAACAAATCCGACATAGGCGTAGTCGGCCTCGCCGTGATGGGCGCCAACCTCGCTTTGAACCTGGCCGACTCTGGAAATCGCGTGACCGTCTACAACCGAACCATCGCAGTGACCGACGAGTTCATGACAGGTGAGGCGGCCGACATGAGCATCGTCCCGGCACACTCGCTCGACGCCATGGTCGCCACCCTGGCACGCCCGAGGGTGGTTCTCCTCATGGTGAAGGCCGGGCCACCCGTGGACTATGTCATCGGTGACCTGGCTCCCCTGCTCGACGAGGGCGACATCATCATCGACGGGGGCAACTCCCTGTTCAGCGACACGGCACGTCGCTACCGGGACTTGAAATCTGACGGTATCCGGTTCATCGGCGCCGGCGTGTCGGGTGGCGAGGAAGGAGCCCGCCATGGGCCGTCCATCATGCCGGGCGGAGACCCAACAGCTTGGCCCATCGTCCGCGAGATGCTCCAGGGCATCGCCGCGGTGGCCCCCGACGGATCTCCGTGTTGTGAGTGGATCGGGGAAGGTGGCGCCGGGCATTTCGTGAAGATGGTTCACAACGGCATCGAATATGGCGACATGCAGGTCATCGCGGAGGCCTATGACCTGATGCGGCGAGGCCTCGACATGGGACCGGCCGAGATCGGCGACGTTTTCACCCGATGGAACTCAGGGCGACTCCAGTCTTATCTCGTTGAGATCACCGCCGACATCCTCCACGCCGAAGAAGACGGGGAGCCCCTGATCGACCACATCCTCGACGCGGCGGGCCAGAAGGGCACCGGCAAGTGGACCGTCATCGCCTCCATGGAGAGCGCCGAGCCGACGACGCTGGTCGCCGAGGCGGTGTATTCGCGCATCGTCAGCTCCGACCCTGAGCGTCGTGGCCGCGCAGCCGCGCTGTTCGACTCGCCCACCGGCCATCTCGCCGGAGTGGTCGTCGATGACATCGAGTTGGCTCTCTATGCGTCGAAGATCATCTCGTACGCCCAAGGATTTCGGCTCCTGCAGGCCGCATCGGCCGAGCACGGTTGGGAACTCGACCTCGGCTCCATTGCATCCATATGGCGGGCGGGTTGCATCATCAGGGCCATCTTCCTCGAGGACATCACCGCGGCCTACGAGGGGGCCGATCCGGCGGATCTCGTCGAGACGCAGTTCTTCAGCGAGGCGCTGCGCCAGGCCGAACCGAGATGGCGCGCCGTCGTCGGCTCGGCGGTGGTGGCAGGGATCCCGGCCCCGGCGTACTCGAGCGCACTGGCCTACTTCGATGGGATGCGCTCGGTCCGCCTGCCCGCCGACCTGATCCAGGCGCAGCGCGACTACTTCGGGGCGCACACCTTCGAACGGGTCGACCAACCCAGGGGCGAGTTCTTCCATCACGATTGGATCGAGGATTGACATACCGGCTGACCGAGTACGACATCGCAGCGATGAGCGACGAAGAGCTCGAGGTGGTCGTTGATGCGGCGAACCAGCTGAGCCGGGAGTCGGAGCCCCGGGCCGTCGACCTCACACTCGACGAGTTCCGGATATTCACGGCATCGCCGGGTATGACGCAACACCGCTACCGGGTCGATGACGAGACGGGCAATCTCGCCGCTCTCGGCGGCGGCCGCTACCCCGACGATGGGACGAACTCCGATCTCCTGCTCACGACCATCCGGGTCCTGCCGAGACACCGGCGCCACGGTGTCGGGACCATGATCCTCGGCCGACTCGTCGAGCTCGCCACCGAGCTCGACAGATCGCGCATCCAGGGCTTCTTCTTCGACACGGTCCCTGCGGGAGGACAGTTCGCTCGCGCCGTCGGCGCCGAGGAGACCCTCGACTTCCACGCCAATGTGATCCGTGTGGCGGACATCGACCGCGACCAGATGGGGGCGTGGTCCACAATCGGCTCCGAACGCGCCCCGGGGTATTCGATTGCCCTGATCGAGGGCCCCTTCCCGAGTCGCGGCTCCCCGACATCGCCCACCTCTATCACGTCCTCGAGAGGGACATGCCGATGTCCCAGGACTTCGAGCCCCGCGATTGGACTGCGGAGAAAGTCGACGAGCAGCAAGAGCATTATCTCAAAGGCACCGACTCGCTGGTGGCGCTGGCGATCGAAGACACCACGGGCAGAGCCGTCGGCATGAGCCAGATGATCCGACGCAAGTCAGATCCCACGACGTGGGTGGTCACTGTGACCATGGTGGACCCTGACCATCGTGGAAAGTCGTTGGGCAAATGGGTGAAAGGGACGGTCAACATGGCCGCCCTGGGCCAATGGGATGGCGGCGTCTATGCGGAGACCGGCAACGCCTTCGGCAACGAGGCCATGCTCGCCATCAACCACGCCATGGGTTTCGAGCACGAGTTCACGATCACGGACTGTTCCATCGGCGTCGCCGAGGCTCGGGAGTACCTCGACTCGAAGACTCAGGCAGGAGGAGTCCCCGGCACCTCCAGGTGAGGTGAGTCCTCGAAGTGAGGATCGGCTGCGTCCGCAGCCTCGACATGATCGCGTCTGACGCCCATGAGAAACAGGATGGCGTCGAGATAGGGGACCGACACCGAGGTGTCGGCGCGCTCTCGGACCACCGGCTTGGCGTTGAACGCTATCCCCAGCCCCGCTGCGGCCAGCATGTCCAGGTCGTTGGCCCCATCACCGACGGCGACCACCTGGGACGGGGAGATGCCCTCGGCCGCGGCGACCTCGGCGAGGAAGGTGGCCTTGCGCCGGCCGTCGACCAGATCCCCGCTGAGACGACCCGTGAGCAGGCCGTTCTCGACCTCGAGGCTGTTGGACAGCGAATGGTCGATCCCCAGGTCGCGGGCCAGATCGTTGGCGAATCGGGTGAAGCCCGCCGAGACGATTGCCGTCTTCATCCCCATTCGCTTCAGGGTCCGAATGAAAGTCCGAGCACCGGGAGTGACACTGATTTGTGAGGAGACACGAGCCATCGCCGCCTCGTCCAAGCCCTCGAGCAGGGCGACACGCTCCCTCAGCGAGACCTCGAAGTCGATTTCTCCACGCAAGGCGGCGGTGGTGATGGCGGCCACCTCGTCGCCGACACCGGCTTCGCCGGCCAGGAGGTTGATCACCTCGTTCTCGATGAGCGTCGAGTCCACATCCATGATGACCATGCGTTTCGCCCTCCGCTCGAGACCTTCGGGCTGGATGGCGATGTCGATTGGCCTCTCCGCGGCGACGATGATCAACTGCTCACGGATCTTGTCGAGGTCACCGTTGGAGACCGCCAGCTCATAGGACAGGACGGGGTAGCGCGAGAGCCGGAAGATCCTCTCGATGTTCCCGCCGCCCTCGGCGATGGCCCGAGCTACCACGCCAAAGTCGTCGGCGCCGATTCGCTCCCCGAGCACCGTCACGACGGTCATCGACTTCACCGGCGTCGGGATCGGGTCGACGACCTCGAACTCGACATGGAGCCTCTGCTCCCACCCGAAGAGCAAGAGGTCGCGAATCGTCGCCTTCTCGGCGCCCACGCCGACCAGGACATTCAGGGTGAGCCGGCCCCGCACGACGATTTGCTCCACGTCGTAGATCTCGGCGCCGGTCACCGACAAGACGTCCATGAGCCCGGCTGAGATGCCCGGCTTGTCCGGGCCGTGAACTGTGACGAGGATCGTCGAGAGGTCGTGCACCGGCGAAAGGTTAGGTCTCGTCGCGCCGATATCCACTTCGACCAAAACGCGACCACCGGTAGCATTTCGCCACATCCCGAACTCTAGGAATTCCTTTGTCTGACAACCCCTTCCGGTTACCACGCCACACCGCGCCCACCCACTACGACCTCCGGCTCGATCTCGATCTGGAGACCTTCACGTTCGTGGGCTCGGTCGGAGTCGACCTCGAGGTTCGCGAGCCGACCGACAGCCTCACCCTCAATGCAGCCGAAGTCGAGATCAAGTCGGCGACTCTGTCGAGTGGGAACACGGTCACCGAGGTCGTCTACGACAACGAGATGGAACGGGCCACGCTCGTTCTCGACGCCACCCTGGCCCCCGCTGAGTACCGGCTGGAGATCGAACACACCGGGATCATCAACGATCAGCTCCGGGGCCTGTACCGGTCGACTTATCGCGACGCAGACGGCACGGAACACTCGCTCGCCACTTCGCAGTGCCAGGCCACCGACGCCCGCCGCGTCTTTCCCTGTTGGGACGAGCCCGACTTCAAGGCAACGTATCAGACGACCATGGTGGTCGCTCCCGGTCTCGAGGCGTACTCGAACACGGCCGAGCTGGATCGCGTCACCCGGGCCGACGGTCGCGTCGAATTCCACTTCGACAGGACGATGAAGATGTCGACCTACCTCCTCGCATTCATCGCCGGGCCCTTCGAGGCCACCGAGCCACGGATGGTGAGGGGAACGCCCATCCGGATCATCGTGCCCAAGGGCAATGTGCACCTGACCGCGATCGCGATGGAAAACGCCGTCTTCTGTTTCGAGTACCTGTCCGACTACTACGGCATCCCCTATCCGGGCGACAAGCTCGACCACATCGCCATCCCCGACTTCGCAGCCGGCGCCATGGAGAACGTGGGCCTCATCACATATCGCGACGCATACCTGGTCATCGATCCGGAGAAGGCGAGCCAGAGTGAGCTCCAGAACTCCCTCGACGTCATCGGGCACGAGATCGCCCATCAGTGGTTTGGCAACCTCGTCACGATGGCGTGGTGGGAGGGCGCCTGGCTCAACGAGGCATTCGCCAGCTTCATGGAGCTGAAGGCCACGGCCGCCATGCGTCCCGAATGGAAGCGATGGCTCGCATTCCAGAACCTCGAGGTGCCCTGGGCCATGGCCACGGACCAGCTGGCCTCGACAAGACCCATCGAGTTCGAGGTCACTTCACCCGAAGAGGTCGACCAGATGTTCGACGCCATCACCTACGGAAAAGGCTCGGCAGTTCTCCACATGATCGACGAGTTCATCGGTGTCGAGAACTTCCGAGAAGGTGTCGGTGACTATCTGCGCAAGCACTCTTACGCCAACACGGTCACCACCGACCTCTGGGAGGGGCTCGACGGCGCGTCCCAAGACCCGGTCTCCTCGATCATGGACACGTGGGTCTACCAGCGAGGCTTCCCCCAGGTGGACGTGAACAGAGCGAAAGGTGGGATACAGCTGGGTCAGCGTCGTTACCTGGTGATTCCCGACGAGACCGACACCACGCTCTGGAACGTCCCGCTACTGATCCGGGGATCTGCGGACGGGGGCGAGTTCGAGCAGAAGCACTTGTTGGAGACAGACGAGACGATCGTGAAGGTGGATGGCGAGATCGATTGGGTGGTCGCCAACGCAGGCGGCTCCGGGTTCTATCGCACTCGCTACTCGGACGATCTGTTCGAATCGCTGCTCAGCCACGTCGACGAGCTCGGAGACAATGAGCGCTACGCCCTGGTCTCTGACACTCTGGGCTTCGTCCGCAACGGCCAGATCTCGGTGAGCCACTTCCTCGACCTCGCCTCCAAGTTCGCCGACGAGGAGGAGCATGCCATCTGGTCGCTCATCACCGGCGGCCTCGGCCTCATCGAGCATCACGCCCTCGAAGACGGCGCGAGACCGGCATTCCAGACCTTCGTGGCCGATCTCGTCGGGCCGGCTCTGGCGCGGATGGGCTGGGAGGTTCGAGAACAGGACACCGACCTCGACCGCAAGCTCCGAGGCGATCTCATCGCCGCGATGGGGAATCTCGCCCGTGACCTAGCGGCGATCGAGAGATGCCGGGCCCTCGCCTCCAACCTGTTCGCCGGTGAGAGCCTCGACCCGGAGATCGCCACGGCCGCCCTCGCCGTGTATGCGCGCAACGGGGGCGCCGACGAGTACCGGAATCTGTGGAAGGTCTATAAGGATTCGAGGACACCCCTAGACCAGGTGCGCTATCTGCGATCGGTGGCCACGGTCAGCAGCCAGGATGAGGCTCTGGCCACGATGGACAAGATCGTGGATGGCGACGTTCGCACCCAGGACGGCTTCTGGGTGTTCGCCCGGCTGCTCTCCGGTGAGGCCGGGTCTGTGGTCTGGGCCAACGCAAGGGCCCGATGGGACGACGTCCTGGCCGCGATGCCGGGTCTCACCAGGAACCGGGTCGTCGAAGGCCTCCCCGCACTGTCACAGCCCGAGGTGGCCGCAGACGTGAAGGGATTCTTCGCAGAGCACCCGCTCCCAGAGGCTTCGCGGGCCCTGGAGCAGAAGCTGGAGCTTCTCGACGCCAACGTGAAGCTGCGGGAACGGGAGACTGCGGCGGTCACCGACTACTTCTCCTGAGATCGAGCCCCACGCCACGAGAGAGGCCCCCCGACTCAGTCGGGGGGCCTCCCCTCTTCGCCAGTTGTGCTGCGAACGCTACTTGAGCTCGACGGTGGCGCCGGCGGCCTCGAGAGTCTCCTTGGCCTTGTTGGCGGTCTCCTCGTCGACACCCTCCAACACCGCGGCAGGGGCACCGTCGACGAGATCCTTGGCCTCTTTGAGTCCCAGGCTGGTCAGCCCCCGGACTTCCTTGATCACCTGGATCTTGGCCGAGCCTGCCCCGGTGATGACGACATCGAACTCGTCCTTCTCCTCGGCGGCTTCGGCGGCGCCATCGCCACCACCCGCAGGGGCGGCGGCAACTGCAACGGGGGCGGCCGCGGTGACATCGAACTTCTCCTCGAATGCGTCGAGGAACTCCTTGAGCTCGAGGACGGTCATCTCCTCGAAACTGCTGAGCAGTTCGTCAGTGGTCATCTTTGCCATTTCTATTCCTCCTCGGCCTTTCCGGCCGCGGTGTCTGCAGGCTCTTCGACGGGGAGAGATGCCTCGTCGGCACCTCCGCCCACGAACTCGCCCGACTCTTTCTTTTCCAGAAGCTGTGAGAACATCGACGCCGCATCCCTGTTGAATGAGGCGAACATCCCTGCCGCCTTGAACAGCGGGGCCTTGGCGGCACCTACGATCTTGGCGAGCAGCACTTCACGGGGCTCGATCTCGGCGAGCCGGGAGATCTCCTCGGGCGAGAGGATGTTCCCCTCGAGATAGCCGGCCTTGAGAACGAAGACCTCGTGGTCCTTCGAGAAGTCCTTGAGCGCCTTCGCCGTGGCGACCGGGTCGCTGTTGGCGAAGGCCAGGGCGGTCGGCCCGCCCAGGAACTCGTCGAGTCCCTCGATACCGGCGTCACCTGCGGCGAGCTTCGCCAGGGTCATCTTGACGACCTTGTACTCGGCACCGCTTTGGCGCAGGGCATGGCGCAGGTCCTGGGTCGCCTGCACGGAAAGCCCGCGATACTCGGTGAGGAACACCGCTTCGGCGCCCTCGAGCCCTTCTCGGATGTCGGTCACAGCCTGGACCTTCTCTGGTCTTGCCATTGCGTCTCCCTAGACATCAAATAAGCCCCTCGGCGAAAGACAAGGGGCTTCGAGAAGCGAACCTACGCTGGCGGACGGTCGTCCTTATGCCTCATGGCGCCGGCGGTCTTTGGCCGAGGTACTGGAGTTGCAGAGACCAATCTTATCCGGACGCCCGGCGTCTGCAATTCGAGTTAGATGTGTGGTCATGCGCGCCGGGCACGTCTCACATGGCAACGGGGAGATCTACTACGAATCCACGGGTGACGGCCCCGCCGTGCTGTTTCTCCATGTCGGAGTGGCGGACTCCCGAATGTGGCGTGGGCAGATGGGTCTAGACGGCTATCAGACGATCACATTCGACCAGCGTGGATTTGGGAAGACCGAGTGGGCACGGGGGCCCTTCGCCAACCGGCACGATGCCCTGGCGGTCCTCGACCATCTGCAGAGGGAGACCGCCATCGTCGTTGGCTGCTCCAATGGCGGAGAGACTGCACTGCAGCTGGCGCTGGTCGCCCCGCAGAGGGTGACCGGGTTGGTCCTGGTGGCGACCGCGGCGAGAGGGTGGGAGCCGGTCGAAGGGTGGACGGACGATCCTCGGTTTGTGGAGGCCGAGGCCGCCCTCGAAGCGGGGGATGTGCCACGAATGGTCCAACTGGACGCAGAGATCTGGCTCGGAGGCCACGGACGCAGCTTGGATCAGGTCGAGCCGGCTCTGGTCAGCCTCTTTCGGGAGATGGACACCAAGCCGGCGATGACCGAGTCGGAGCGCAACCAACACGTCCAGACTCTGGATCCGCCGACATCGGAACGTCTCGACGAGATCGAGACCCCCACGCTCGCCGTCGTCGGGGAATACGACACTCCAGACCTGATCGAGTCGGCCATCTTCCTCGCCGAGCGTCTCGGCGACCGTGAGGCCGTTGTCATGAAAGACGCCGCCCATCTGCCCCCGCTGGAGGTCCCGGAGGCCTTCAACACGGTTCTCAAGAGCTTTCTGGAGTCGATATAGCCCATTTCCCAGATTTTCCCTGGACACCGTAGCGACCACGCGCGACACTCGGAGGGTTGAAAACAGGGGGTCTCCGTGATGCCGGGCGGGTTCCCTGACCGCCCCCGCCCGCTTCTCGGACCCGAATATGTGAGGGCCGCGTTCAGCCGACGAATTACGCCCAGCCCCTACCGTGGTCCACAGACGAAATGAGTCGGCGGCGTGCGGACGGTGGACCTGGCAACCAAGCCCTCAGCCCACGGAAGTACCGGGCGCGGAGATCCCCCTAGTTTCAATAGAGAAAAGCCCCCGGTCTGGGGGCTTTTCCATATCCTGGGGGCTCGGCCGTCAGACGGCCGCTTCTGCGATCTCCTCGAGTCGTCCCGGGTCGACCTTGACACCGGGCCCCATGGTCGACGAGACGGTCATTGCCCTCATGTACCGACCCTTGGCGCCGGCAGGACGAGCCCTCTGGATCTCACCCGTGAGTGCGGTGAGGT
>JBAPYG010000526.1:0-3441 GCA_049284615.1 Acidimicrobiia bacterium | reverse complement strand
CCACTGGCCCAGTTTCTCCTCGATAGCCAGCGACAGGATCGGATTGGCGGCCAGCTTGCACACCTTCGGTCTCCGAGCTCTCCGATAAGCGGCACGGTCAGCTCGAAGAGCCCGATAGCCGGATCGGCCGCCGTTACGGGCCACCTCCCGGCTCACCGTCGAAGCCGAACGGCCCAACCTCACCGCGATCGACCGCAACGACTCACCAGAAGCCATCCCACGGGAGATCTCCTCCCGCTCCTGCAACGACAGATCCGGACGTTCCGGCATCGAGGCATCGGACGCACCCCGCCATGACTCTCGATCATGGTGCGCACCGAACTACTCAACCGACCCAGCTCCCGGGCGACGCCACGCATCGACCCTCCCCGCTGCCACCAATCCCAGATCAGCGCCTTCTCGGCCTCACTGAATCTCGCCACAACAACCTCCTCGACAAGAGATCCACCAACTCTCGCCGAAGGAAGTGATGCGCCGACCTATTGAGACCGCAGCCGATATCGGACGGTCTTCAATCGGAGCGTTGTTGCTCGGGACTCCGCAACCCGAGCAGCCACCAGGTGAACAGCGCTGCGAGGACAGCCACAGCTAGCGGTATCAGGATGTCGAACTGATTCGCCAATCCCCAGTCCGAAAGCGAGAACGCCGGATTGCCCATCACCGTGGTGCACCGATCCCAACTCGACATACCCTCGACATCGGCACATCCGCTCGGGAACAGGAACATGTAGGCGACCACAAAGGCAACTACTCCGACGACCACCGACGACAACCTGCGAGGAAGCCGATCCACACCCGTGATTCTACGTGGCGATAGCCGAGCGATACGTGCCGATATGGAGCGCCTTCAGGCTTCTGCGTTACACACTTGGTGGTAGCTTTCCGACACTCGACTAGGAGACGGCGTGGCGGAAGTGCATCGGCTCCCGGAGCCCCGACGAGAGTTCATCACGGACGGCGACCGGTCGGCTCTGCGTGCCACGTGGCACAACGATTCCGGCTATGTGGTCATCAGTCTTTGGCGTGGGGACACCTGCGTTGCGACGTCTCACCTGAACCCTAAGGAGGCCGGTCGGCTCGCTACCTTCATAACTGGTGGTCTTGCCGACTTGGCGCACGAAGGGATGCGAGCGGCGACTCCGGAGCGGCTCTCATCACGACGGGCGTTGACCGGCCGAATCCAAGCGGGAGTCAGGGCGTGGCGAGACAGTGTCGGTTGGTCTTTGGAGATGATCGCTCGGCGTCTCAGAGACAAGTAAGACAGCGCCAGTTTGGCTCGCAGGCAGTGCAGGAAGTGCAGATATGCGCTATTTGGTCTGCACTTGCGGTGCCATTGAATTGAACCACTAGCCGGCCTCTGGCGCTCCACACGAACCTGAGACGACATGGGACCAAGATGGCGAACCGTTTCTGCTTGGCCGTCGTCTAACGGTGATGAACAAGCGTGTCTGCCTTCTCGCGGCGGTGGTCGTAACTATGAGCACTGCCTGCTCGCTTGGTTCGGATGGCGATGGTGATCAAGTGTTGGGTGGAGATCGGCTCCCTGTACAGGTGGCCTCGGAGGTCTACCCCGAAACCGACACGGAATTCACTGGTGTCGTCTCCCTCAACGACGGGGGCTGTTGGACGATCGATATTGGAGATGGGCAAAGACTCGCGGTTTTCCCTGAGGGTTTCGTCAAGGACGAGTTCGGTACGGCAATGGTCTCTGCGGACGGGCAGGTTCAAGTAACCCACGGGAGCCGACTCGAGTTCATTGGAGGACCTTTCGTCGCTGACGCTATGCCCGGAGTCCCCGACGGGTTCTGGGGCAACTACCTGGCGTTCTGCAATCCCGAAATCGCCGAGTTCGTTCTTATTGACCTAATCATTTCAGCACGGGACTAACAAGCCATGACTCGACTGAGCGACCTGGGGCCGAGCGATATGTGACCCTATGTGCGTACGGATGCCGTTGGTTGAATCGCACTCGATTTCCGGCAATACCGAGCGTCCGAGGCCCGAGCGATATGTGATGCCATGAAGAGCGGGAGCCTCCCTGCTCTTTGACCCGAGACGAGACTCGGGCCTTGTCATTCGTCGAGACAAGGAGGCCCCGGATGACACGTTACGTGGGTGTGGATCTGCACCGCCGCCGGTCGGTGATCGTGGTGTTGGATTCGGATGGCACCGAGTTGTGGACGAAACGCATCGATAACGACCCGTTGACGCTTGGCCTGGAGATCGAGGAGGCGGGCCCTTCGCCTGAGGTGGTGTTGGAGGCGACATGGGGGTGGTATTGGGCTGCGGATGTGATCAGCCAGGCGGGAGGCCGGGTGCATTTGGCGCATCCGTTGGGGGTCAAGGGGTTTGAGAACCGGCGGGTGAAGACTGACCGGGTGGATGCCCGTCTGTTGGCGGACCTGTTGCGGATGGGGATGCTGCCGGAGTCGTGGATTGCTCCGGAGGATGTCCGTTATCAGCGGGAGCTGGTCCGTTACCGGAGGAAACTGTCTCAGCTGCGGGCTGGGTTGAAAGCTCAGGTGCATGCAGTGTTGGGCAAGGAAGGATTGATGGCGCCGATCACCCACATGTGGGGGCCTGGTGGCAGCGCCTGGTTGGACGAAACGGAGATGGCCGACGCCTACGAGACTCGAGTCCGGTCTCTGCGACGGCTGATCAAGCTCTACGACACCGAAATCACCAAACTCGACTCTCGTATCGCCGAAATGTTCAAAGACGACGAGGGGTATCGGGTGATACAACAGCTCAACGGAGTGGGCCCGGTCCTGGCTGCGGTCTTTTGTGCTGAACTCGGTGACGTCGAACGGTTCCGTTCCGCCAAAGCGGTCTGCTCCTGGGCTGGGCTTACCCCTCGTCACCGGGAGTCGGACACCACAGTGCATCGTGGGTCGATCACCAAACAAGGATCAGGGTTGGTGCGGTGGGCTGCGGTGGAAGCGATCTCCAAGAACCATGGCGACGACCCCATCAAAGAGCACTACCGACGGGTTTCTGAACGACGAGGCCGCAACAAAGGCAGGGTGGCTGCGGCCCGCAAACTCCTCACGTTGGTCTACTACGGGTTACGCGACGGCGAGATCCGGAGCCTCGTTCCGCCCGAGGCCACGTGACTGGCGGACGCGGTCGGGTGACTGCGAGCTCGAGATCGGCATGGCCCCCATACGTTGGCGTGGCCGACTCATGTGATTGAGCCCAGCCTCGACCTAGGCCGAAAAGCACCATGCCACCCCTCAAGCCGAAGAGGGCGTGGCGAAGGCATGGCCACGCACACCCCAGAGTGCTGCCCACCGCACTAGCGGTACAGGTGCCGGCTGACCGCAACCGCAACAACTCCGGATCCCCTACGACGGGACACCGTCGCGTCCGGCCGCGCCATGACCAGGAACATCACCTGGGAGAACGCCCCTTGACAGGAAACCGCTCTTCAGGCATGCCGAT
>JBAPYG010000525.1:0-10183 GCA_049284615.1 Acidimicrobiia bacterium | reverse complement strand
TCTGGGACGATGGCGAGCACCTCTACCCGGACAGCCTCGTGGGCACAGACTCACACACGACGATGATCAACGGCCTCGGAGTGGTGGGCTGGGGCGTCGGCGGCATCGAAGCCGAGGCTGCGATGGTCGGCCAGCCCATATACATGCTCCTGCCGGAGGTGGTCGGGTTCAAACTCACCGGCAAGCTCTCGGAGGGTGCCACCGCCACCGATCTGGTCCTCAGGGTGACCGAGATGTTGCGCGAGCACGGTGTGGTCGGCAAGTTCGTCGAGTTCTACGGCCCGGGATTGGCCGACATGCCGTTGGCCAACCGCGCGACCATCGCCAACATGGCGCCGGAGTACGGGGCCACCGTTGGATTCTTCCCGGTCGACGATCAGACCTTGAAGTACCTGCGTCTGACCGGTCGCGACGACAAGCTCATCGACACCATCGAGGAGTACTGCAAGAGACAGGGGATGTGGCGGGACGATGCACACGAGATCGTCTACAGCGCTCACCTCGCCCTCGACATGGCGACCGTCGAACCGTCCCTCGCCGGGCCCCGGCGGCCCCAGGACCGCATCGAGTTGTCTGCGATGAAAGAGCAGTGGCACGCCGACCTCACCAACGTCTTCGGCAAGAACGGCGGTGCCCAGACGTCGAACGTCATCAGCTGGGAAGCGGAGGGCGGGAGCGCCGACCAGGCTCTCGAGGCCCAGTCGACGGCCCTGGTCGAATACGACGAGGAGACTTTCACTCTGAGGGACGGCCACGTGGTGATCGCCGCCATCACCTCCTGCACCAACACCTCCAACCCCGATGTGATGGTCGCCGCCGGCCTGGTGGCTCGCAAAGCGCGCGAGCGGGGCCTGCAACGCCAGCCCTGGGTGAAGAGCTCCCTGGCCCCCGGGTCAAAGGTCGTCACCGAGTACCTGACCAAATCGGGGCTGCTCGACGACCTAGAGGAGCTCGGGTTCGGTGTCGTCGGCTATGGGTGCACGACCTGTATCGGGAACTCGGGGCCTCTACCCGAACCGATCTCCGAAGGCATCAACAGCCACGACCTGGTCTCGGCATCGGTCCTCTCCGGGAATCGTAACTTCGAGGGGAGGATCTCCCCCGATGTGCGCGCCAACTATCTGGCGTCACCACCCCTCGTCGTTGCCTACGCCCTCTCCGGGACCGTGGATTGGGACCCGATCGAAGAGCCGATCGGGAAAGGCGATGATGGCCTGGACGTGTTCCTCGAGGACATCTGGCCGACCCAAACCGAGATCGCTGCCATCGTGGGCGCCAATGTCCTCCAGAGCCAGTTCCTCGAGAAGTACAGCGACGTGTTCACCGGCTCCGAGGAGTGGCGCGAGATCGCGACGTCGGGATCGGACCTCTACGAGTGGAATCCTGAGTCGACCTACGTCCAGGAGCCGCCTTTCTTCACCGGGCTCACCCCGGAGGTGAATCCGATCAGACCAATCCTCGGCGCCCGCGCTCTCGTCAAGCTGGGCGACTCTGTGACCACCGACCACATCAGCCCCGCAGGATCGATCGCCATCGAGTCGCCGGCGGGCCGTTACCTGGTGGAGAACGGCGTGCAGCCCGCGATGTTCAACAGCTACGGGTCGCGCCGTGGCAACGACCGGGTGATGACGCGGGGCACATTCGCCAACATAAGGGTGAGAAACGAGCTCGCTCCCGGCACGGAGGGCGGCTGGACGACCGACTTCACCGACGGCAAGGTCAAGTCCGTGTACGAGGCCGCCCTCTCCTACAAGGAACGTGGCATACCCCTCGTGGTCCTGGGTGGGATCGACTACGGGATGGGATCATCGAGGGACTGGGCGGCCAAGGGCACATTCCTCCTCGGCGTCGAGGCGGTCATCACGAAGTCGTTCGAGAGGATCCATCGATCCAACCTGGTGATGATGGGCGTCCTGCCGCTCAACTTCGTGGCCGGTCAGGACACCGTCACATTGGGGCTCGACGGGACCGAGACCTTCGACATCCACGTCGACGACGACCTGCGGCCACGGCAGACGATCGTCGTCGAGGCCACCAGGACCGACGGCACGACCATCCGATTCGACACCGTCGCCCGGGTGGACACGCCCATCGAGGTCGAGTATCTCCGCAACGGTGGGATCCTCCACTACGTGCTGAGAAGGATGGCATCTGACTGACCGAGGGCCAGGGCCCCTGCCCCGACCCGGCCTCAAGCTGACCGGGGTGTTCGTCCTGGTGATCGGTGTCGGCCTGGCGGTCGGCTGGCTGTTCGGCTCGGCGCCTGAAGACGTCGCCCGGATCGGTGGCCCCGCTCCCGACTTCACAGTCGAGGTCATCGAGGGAGCTCCGTTCACACTGTCCGACGTGCGTGGCCAACCCGTGGTCTTGAACTTCTGGGCATCGTGGTGTGGGCCCTGCCGGGAAGAGATCCCCGCCATCTCGGCTTATGCGGCCGCCAATCCGAATGTGCAGGTGATCGGGGTGGCGGTCGAGGACGTCGAGCAGGCGTCCCGGGACTTCGCGGCAGAGATAGGCGCACGATATCCGCTGGCCTTGGGCACGAACGCCGTCGAAGACGCCTACCCGAGAATCGGCCTCCCTGCCACCTACATAATCGATGAGAACGGGGTGGTCACCGAGATCTTCAACGGGATCGTCGACGAGGACATCCTGATCGACCTCGTCGGCTGAGGTCCCGATCTAGGTCGGCTCCACGACACTGGCCTTGTGCACCGAGACGTAGTCGAAGTTGGGGCCGGCGATCATCTCGGCGAAGACCACCAGACGCTCCTTCGCGGAGAACTTGGGGTTGCAGGTCGTCATCGTCAACCAGCCCCCCGGACGGGGGTCGGTGACCCAGACGTCCGTCGGCTCCACTATCAGCTTCTTCCTGACTGCGTAGACATGGGTGCCGGTGGCCGACTCGATCTCGACCCTGTCCCCCGGCTCCAGGAGATCGAAGTCGAAGAAGGGGCGCCCGTAGGTGGTGCGATGACCGGAGACCACCGCGTTTCCCAGCTGCCCCGGTATCGGGGTCGAGGGCATGTGCCCCGGTCCCTTCTTGAGGGTCTCCCGATCTACCCCTTCGTAGACCACTAGCCGATCGATCCCGAGTTTGGGCACGGTGAGGAACGCAAACGACTCGCCGACGGCAACCGGGTCCTCCGGATAGAACTGGACAACCTCGGGGAGACTCGTGGGCGGCTCCACCCCCCCGAGCACCTCCTCGGTGTCCACCTCCTCGGGGAGGGGGGTGGCATCCTCGAGCACGACATCCAGCTCCCCGGCTGCCTCGGCCTGGACACCGGCATTGATGAAGTCGGTCCCGTACAGCTGCCAGGCGAGATAGCCGAAGACGAAGATCCCGCTCCAGATGAGCGTCCACCCCAGGACTTGGACCTTGTAGCGCATTCGGGGAAAGGCTAAATCGGCTGGCCGCCTAGCAACGGAAGCGGGATCAGCTCCCCGACCATTCCGCAGACCGCTTCTCGAGGAAGGCTGCCACTCCCTCATGCGCGTCGTCGGTCATCGCGATCTCGGTGAGCCCGCCCTGCAGACGATCGAGGGCGGTGTCGAGGTCGGCGTCGGCCATGGCGTTGAAGGCGTCCTTCCCCAACATCAGGGCAGCCGGGCTCAGTGCGAGGAGGGCCGAGACCGTGTCGTCGACGACCCGGTCGAGGTTGGGCCGGGCGACCACCCGGCTCACCGCTCCCAGAGTCATCGCCTCCGCGGCGTCGATCACCCGACCGGTCAGCATCAGCTCCAGGGCGGCCTTGCGGGGCATCACGCGGGCCAGGACGGCGCTGATCATCATCGGCCACAGTCCCACCTTCACCTCGGTCGTCCCCAACTTGGCATCGTCGACACAGATCGTCACGTCGCAGGCGACCGCCAATCCGAAACCGCCGGCGAGGGCATGCCCGTTGACGCGGGCCACGGTCGGTTTGCCACCACGCAGCATCAGGCGAAAGAGGTCGGCGATGTCGCCGCGGCCGCGGTGGAGGCCGATTGGGTCGTCGACGAAAGACCCTGACAGATCGCCGCCGGCACAGAAGGCGCGATCACCCGCCCCCGTGTAGACCAGCACCCCCACGTCGGGGTCGTTCATCGCCTCTCTGGTCCGATCGAGAAGACCCCGCATCGTCTCGACCGACATCGGATTGCGTCGCTCCGGGTCGTCGATCGTGATGGTGGCTCGTCGCCGGCTGACTTCATAGCGGACCGTCATTTTTCGCACTCTCGGCTTGGCATTGTGTCTCTATTAGCGTCGGCGGCCCATGCTATGGCTCGCCATCGTCATCTTCATCGCAC
Source organism: Acidimicrobiia bacterium (assembly GCA_049284615.1). GTDB lineage: Bacteria > Actinomycetota > Acidimicrobiia > Spongiisociales > ZC4RG35 > JANQRA01. The sequence continues at coordinate 5,890 of JBAPYG010000525.1, read as the reverse complement.
TTGCGATCGCGATCCTCCGTGGGGGCCGATTGGTCAACCTGGGCGATATCGAGCTCAGGGCGTGGTGGCTGCTGTTCCTGGCCCTCGGTCTCCAGTTCGCGACCCGATTCATCCCGGACGGTGAGATGGCCTGGGTGGGGGTGGCCATGGTCCTCTTGTCATTCGCCTTGCTGATGATCATGGTCGTCCTCAATCGGTCGAAGCCGGGTATGTGGATCGCCGGGTTGGGGGTGCTGATGAACTTCATCGTCATCGCAGCCAACGGTGGGATGCCGGTGTTGGCAGGCGCCGCCGAAGTGGCCAGTGGCTTCACCGTGGCCGACCCCGACCTCTCGGGCACCTTCAAGCACGTGCCCCTGGATGCGACGTCTCATCTCACGTTCTTCGCAGACGTCATCCCCCTGCGGTTCGCCGGGGTAGGTGAGGTCATCTCGCTCGGCGACATCCTCCTCGCCCTGGGCCTGGGTGTCTTCCTCGAGCACGAGCTGCGCCGCCCGCGGCGGTATTTCAAGCGTGGCGCCCAGGCCGAGCCGGGCTCGGCGACACGGCCCTGATCAGACCCTGACCGGTCGGAGCACCCCGCGCGCCTCGAGCAGACGGCGCAGCGAAGCCACCACCTCGGGGTCGTATTCGTAGGCGACGCCGGCATGGAGATCTTCCAGCGCCGAGAGCGGCGACATGTTCGACCTGTGGATCTTCCAGTCGTATGCGGCGGCGACTTTGATGATTCTGGAGACCATGGAGACGTCGGGGTCGTCCTGTTCGCCGGGCTTGCGATACGACTCGTACTGGTCGCGAACCTCCTGGGCCACCCTCTCCAGGTACGGCGACTCTGCGATGATCTCCGCACTCCAGCGGGCGATGTCGTCGTCGGTGTATCCCATCTTCAGTATCTGGGGCTCGCTCAGCGAGACGCGCCCGATGTCGTGCATGAGACCCGCGTACTCGACTTCCTCGACCTGCGCCGGCCCCAAACCCATCTCCTTGGCGATCGCTGTCGCCATGTCAGTGGTCCGGTCGGCATGGCCGTCGATCCCCAGACCAGACACTTCGGGGATACGGGCCAGGGCGCGGATCGTCTGGCGATAGGTCGTCTTCGTCTCCTGGAACCTCTTGAAGGCGATGTGTGCGAAGGAGTACGGGAGCAGAGCTATGGGGAGCGCCCACCAGTTGACCGAGTCGAATAGCTCACCGAACAGGGCGCCCGTCAGGGCAAGACCCATGAAGACGTTGACATCGTGGAGCAGGGCACGGGCCAGGTAGCTCCGGGAGAGTTCACGCGGGCCGATGACCACCAGGGCCCTGATCGTGACCTCGACGGTCAGCCAGGCGACGACCGCCACCGAGAATGGGAACAGGTCTTCCCAACCACCGGACAGGTCGGCAAAGAGCCCGACACGCATGGCCGAGTAGACCACGGCATAGACCACGTACCCACTGAAGCGACGCACCATGACTGGGAGTAGCTCACGATGGCTGTCGCCCCGGAAATGCCTGATCAGCCAGACACCGGTGAGACCGAGCCCATAGGCGGCTATCGAACCCCACGGTTCCAGGATCTCCAGGCTGGAGAACACGAACGGGATTGCCGCGGCCACCGCCAGGCCCATCGTGAAGTGATTCCCCGAGTTCGAGGTGGCCACACCGACCAGCGACCCGACGATGAGACATGCAGATGCGATGAGTATGTAGGCAGGGTTGGCGCCCTCGGCGGTGACCAACGCGTACACGCCCACGCCTGCCGCGGCGATCGGGAACATCCACGAGGCGATGGCGATGAGACGCGGGTGCCAGCTAGCCACGAAGACTCAATTCCGGCTCCTCGGCGAGCCGACGGGCCATTTCCTCGTCGTTGACATGTGGCGCCCCCCATCGGCGACCCGACTTCTGCAGGGCGCGCTCGAAATAGTCGACCACTTCCGGGTGGAACTGAGCCCCGGAGTGCTTGCGGAGCTCGCCGAGCGCATAACGTTGGGAGAGGGCCATGCGATACGAGCGAGCCGAGGTCATGGCATCGAATGCGTCGGCTACGGCAACGATGCATGTCTCGAGGCTCGGTGTCTCCCCTTCGATGTGCCCGCGCCCACCGTATCCGTTGCCGTCGTAGTGGCTGTGATGACCCGATGCGATCTCGACCATGGGTTGGAGGAAGTCGACCTCGGCGAGGATCTCTTCGACGAGATGGGCGTGTGCCTGCATCTGGGCGTACTCCTCGTCATCGAGACGGCCCCGCTTCCGGATCAGCTCGGTCGGCACCGCCAGCTTGCCCAGGTCGTGGATCAGCGCGGCCCACATGATCTCCTCGATCTGAGTCCCGTTGAACCCGTATTCCTCGCCGATCATCTCGGCGAAGTACGCAACCCTCTCGGTGTGCCCCCGGGTGTACATGTCCTTGGCCTCGAGGGTCTTGACGAAGCCCTTGATGGCTGAGAGATGGGATACCCGAAGCTGGGAGAAGGCGTACAGCGACATGTGGCCGATGCCGTAGACCCCGATGATGAGCACCAGGATCGCCGGACGATCGGCGATGACGAATGCACCACCGATGAGACCACCGAGCAGACCCATCGCGAACTGACCGGCGAACAGGGTCCCGAGATGCGACCAGGGCTGGAGTCGGTCGTAGGGGTAGACCGTCTGCACGGCACGACGAACCAGGAGATTGTTGACCCCGGCGTAGACGAGGGCGGCGGCAGCAGATGCCAGGGCAATAATGAAGAGGTCGGACGACGTCGGATCCGTGATGTTGCCGAGAGAGAGATCCAGCACGAGGCCGGCGGCGGCCCCAGACACTGCCTGCTGCCCAAAGTTGGCCATGGGTTGAAACCAGCGACGTTGAGTGAAGTCGTCCGGTACGAACGCAGCCAAGCCGGCCATGAGGGCCATAGCAAGGGTGGCGTTGGAGCCAGGTTGAATTGCGAAGATGACACCCGCGGTCATCACGACCATGATCGAAGACGAATGGAAGAGACGGTCATTGACCTCGACTGTCAGGAGCTCGAGGAGGACATAGAGGCCGGTGAACAGCAACCAAATCGGCCAGTAGGGAGGATCCGCCAGAATCAGCGTGGTCACAGTCACGAGCAAGCCCACTGTGAAATAGGGCACAGCGATCTTCAATTTGCGCTGTACCGCTGGTTGGAGACGCCAGTAACGACGTCTCATCCGTTCCACTCCAAGCAACCTCAAGGGGCCCCCGGTGTCTTGCCTCTAGACGATGGTGAGAGGGCGGCCTCTATCTAGCCGATCTTTGCGTTCGCTGCGCCAGCGGCAATCAAAGCGGCCAAACTGGCGGCGGCTGCGAGTATTCGGACCAAACGGGCTCTCATATCTCTATGCACGTCCACCCTGTATGTCTTATTTGCCCCGGCGTTGTGTGCCGGCGCAGTTAGATCCGCTCCGCTTGGGTTGATGGGCGTGTAGTTGCAATTAGCGACTAAACGAGGACGCCGTTCTCACCGTGTTCCCGTAACGGGAACCCTTTTACATGTCAAAAGGCCCCTGACTGCGCCCGCCATTGGGATTCAGCAAGCGGTCCAGAGACCGTTGCCCCACGCCCATTGGATTTCCTTCCAGCGGAACGCAATCTAAACCCATGTGCAACAACCCACAAGAGAAATCACCCTTCCGGGGGGTATCCGAGCCCAGGGCGAGGGTTTACGCTGAGCGCGGGATGGATGTAGTCGCACTCCAAGAGAAGATCAGCAGGATCGATGGGGTCGAGGCGGCAAGGGTGGTGGCGGGCAACGGTCATATCGACGAGATACACGTGCTCGCCCGGCGCAACAAGGCCCCGAAGCAACTGGTGCGCGACGTCCAATCCTTGGGCCAGGCCCTGTTCGGCCTGGAGATCGATCGACGCATCGTGTCGGTGGTCCAGCTCGCCGACTCCGTGCTGAGCAGTGGCAGCCGCCCCGCCCTCGCCGATGTTGCCGAGTCGATCGACGGGAACCGCATCGAGGTGACGGTCACGCTCAAGTGGAAAGAGCGTCTCCTCGTCGGCCAGGCCTCCGGCGCCGCCGCCAGCGCCACCCGCTGGAGACACATCGCCGAGGCGACCCTCGAGGCGGTTCGCCAGGCCATACACAACGAGGTCGGGCTCGGTGTCAGCTCGATGGACCTCACCACGCTGGGCAGCCGCCGACTGGCGATCGCCCAGGTCGTGATAGTCACCGAGGCTTCGGAGCGGCTCCTCATCGGGTCTGCCTATGTCGACGAGGACGAGTCGAGAGCGGTCGTTCGCTCTGTCCTCGATGCCATCAATCGCATGTTGCCCGACCTCAAGATTCCTTGACCAAACGGGCAATCGTCACGCCACATGAGTTGTCCGCCGCGGCGGGCCGACACATCCTCGAATCAGGGGGTAACGCCGTCGATGCCGCAGTCGCCGCGGTGGCCGCGCAAGGGGTGGTCGCACCGGAGACATGCGGACTGGGCGGCGACCTGTTCGCGATCGTCCACGGCCCGGGATGGGACATGCCCCGGGCGATCAACTCGTCGGGACGGGCCGGTTCGGGTGTGTCGGCGGAGGCCCTCCGCATGTCCGGGGAGACCGACATCCCCCTCGATCACCCGGCGGCCGTGACCGTGCCGGGTTGTGTCGACGGTCTGACGACCCTCATCGCCGAGCTGGGCCGCCTTGGGCGGGAGGAGGTCCTGAGACCGGCGACAGACCTCGCCGACGGAGGATTCCCGGTCTCGACAGAACAGGCGCGTGCCTTCCGCCGCCAAGCGGCCATCTACGGCGAAAACCCGGCCGTGGCGGCGTTCTATCCGAATGGCTCTCCGGTGGAGAGAGGGGACGTGGTCCGTCGCCCGGAGCTCGCCAGGACGCTGCGGGACATCGCCGACGGCGGGAGGTCCGCTTTCTACGAGGGAACACCGGGCCAGGACATCGTCGACGCCCTGGGTGGTTCCATGACTCTGGAGGACCTCGCCGCCAACCAGGCCCAGTGGATCGAGCCGATCGGCGTGGAGGTGGCCGGTCTCATGGCATGGACGCTTCCACCGAACTCGCAGGGATACCTGGGTCCGGCGACCCTGGCCGTGTTCGAGCTCCTCGACCCCCCTGACGATCCCGCAGACCCGTCCTGGTGGCATCTCCTCATCGAGTCGTACCGCTGCCTGGCGTGGGAGCGAAACGACCTGGTAGCCGACCCCGACGCCCTCGCCCTGCCGGCCGACCTCCTCCTCGACCCCGATCGTCTGCATCGGGCGGCGGCATCGATCGACAAGGAGCGCGCCGGGGTCTGGCCGGGGCGCATCTGGCCCATCTCCGGCACGGCATATCTGTGCACGGCGGACGAGGACGGCATGGCCGTCTCGATCATCCAGTCCAACTATCGGGGCACCGGGTCACCGTTCGGCGCCGCCAACTCGGGATTCCTGCTCCAGGATCGGGGTCTGGGCTTCACCCTGATGCCCGGTCACCCCAATGAGCTCGCCCCGGGCAAGCGACCTCTGCACACGTTGTCACCAACACTGTGGACCGAGGCCGACCGGCCGCGCTGGGTGATAGGGACCCGTGGTGGCGCCGTCCAGCCTCAACTCATCGCACAGGTGGCGGCGCGAGCGGTCCTGCTCGGAATGGACCTCGACGAGGCACAGCGTTCGCCGAGGTGGACCGTGACCGATTTCGGCCCCGGGTCATCACGGCAACCCACCGTCGAGGCGGGCACACCTCAGGCGATAGTGTCAGGTCTGGCGGCCCGGGGTCATGAAGTCTCGGTGGCGGCGGAGCCTCAGCCGGGGTGGGGGCCTCTGTCGATCATCGAGATCGACGGAGATCGACGTCGGGCTGCGGCCGATCCTCGGGTCGACACCACCGCCGCTCTCCTCTTGCCCTGAGCGCAAACATGCTGGTCATGGGGCTTGAAGCTGGGCTATGACC
>JBAPYG010000524.1:0-3142 GCA_049284615.1 Acidimicrobiia bacterium | reverse complement strand
GGGGACATCACCAATCCGGAGCGTTTGGACACATTCACGCTGAGCAAAGGGAGCAACTCGGAGGTGGAGTACGACCATCACGCCTTCCTCTTCTGGGAAGACACCGCGGTGATCCCTGTCCAGCAGTATTGGTGGGAAGACGACAAGGACGAGGTGTTCATGGGGGCAGTCGCCCTTCGCGTGGGTGCCGATGGTCGGCTGTCCGATCTCGGTGAGATCGTCCATCCCGGTGGTGACAGCGCCCAATGGGACTGGAATTCCCAGATCCTCAGGTCGGTGGTCATCGGTCGAGCTCTCTACACCGTGTCTCCCAAGGGCGTGATGAAGAGTGACCTCGGCTCGTTGGAGCAGTTGGGCTGGCTCGATTTCTGACACTGCGAACCAAAAGGCGTTCAGGTGCGTAGGTAGGAGTGAGCATCAAGAGGAGTCGATTTGCCCACCACCAGATCCGGCCTGACGGCCACAATCACCACTGTCGTAGCCATCGTCGCACTTGCGCTTCCCGCTCTCGCCGGCGGTCGCCCGCTCTCCGCCGATCTGAACGGTGACAACGAGGTGCCGGCTTCGGGCTCGGAGGCGACCGGTACTGCCCATTTCACCCTCAATCAGGGTCGTGGCGAGATCTGCGTGGTCGTCGAGTCATCGGGCTACGACGAGGGCGAGATCATCGTCGCCGGTCACATCCATGCAGGTGGGCCCGGCGTCAACATGCCACCCCTGGTCGACTTTGGTGTCAATGCGGCCAACTTCAGCAACTGCGTCGATGTCGACCCGGCAATCGTCAAGGACATCAGGCAGAACCCGTCTGACTACTACTTCAACCTGCACACCAATCTGAGGCCCGGCGGCGTGATCCGGGACCAGCTTTCAAAGTAGGGGGGCACCGGAGCCACGACCCCGACCTGCAGTGGACCGCATCTGGCAGAATCGGGGTCGTGGACCGCGCCATGCTCGAGCAGTTCCGGGAGGGCGATGCCCTGGCTGTCAAGGCCGTCTACGACGAGTTCGGAGGTCCCGTCTATGCCCTGTCGCTGAGCGTTCTGAGGGACCGCGACCTCGCTGCTGACGCCACCCAACAGACGTTCCTCAAGGCCTGGCGTGCATCCGCGACGTATGACCCCGATCGGGAGTTCCGTCCCTGGATCTATGCGATCGCCCGTCGGACGGCGATCGACATTTACCGAAAGCGCAGACGGTTGGTTCCCTCGGATGACGTCGACAGTGTGTCCATTTCACCCGGTCTCGAGGTCACGTGGGAGGTCTTCGAGGTGAGGGCGGCGCTCGACAAATTGCCGGACGCGGAGCGAATCGTCGTTCAACTGAGCCATCTCGAGGGGCTGACCCACCCCGAGATCGCCGAGCGGCTCGGGATCCCCGTGGGCACAGTGAAGTCGCGATCCCATAGGGCGCATCAGCGGCTGGCGGCCCTCCTCAGCCACGTCAACGAGATATGAGCCGACCCACGGATCCCGACGCCGAGATGGGCCGCATCCACGAGCTCCTCGGGAACGAGAGCGTGTGGGCGCAACCACCTGGGGAGATCGAGCCGGCCCTGCTGGCGGCAATCACCGGTGAGGAGATCGCAGTGTCGCCGATGCAGAACCAGGACCGGAAGTCCTGGTGGCCGGTCTATGCGGGGGTTGCGGCGGTGGCCGCCCTCGTCCTGCTCATCATCATGGCTCCGTTCGGCGAGGAGCCCGACCAGGGTGTCTCCTTTGCGCTGACGGGAACGGGGTCGGCGGCCGATGCACGGGCCGAGGCGTCCGTCGGCCCGGCCGAAGCGGGCTGGTGGATCCGACTCACCGTGGAGGGCCTCGACCCGGCTCCCGAGGGGACGTACTACGAGGGCTGGCTCTCCAATGGCAGGGACATTGTGAGCGTTGGGACCTTCCACATGAGAGACGGTGAGTCGGTAGTGCTGTGGTCCGGTGTGCCGATGACGGAGTTCCCCGAGCTGAGCGTCACCAGACAGGAGGTGTCGGCCGGGACGCGTCCCTCCGCCGATGTCGTGATGACCGGTGGGCTCGACCCTTGATCGCGTCGTGAACCAACCTCTCCATCCCGATCACTCGGGCCCGAGCCCGGAGCCCGATCGCCGGCGAGCACCCGGACAACCCTGGTGATTCGCCCCAACACCGAGGAGGTGCGGTGATGCCCAACTTCATCATGATCTACAAAGGTGAGGCCACCGACATGTCTGATATGACGCCGGAGGAGGGAGCCGCCGTCCTGGCGAAATGGGGGGCCTGGATGGCCAAGGTGGGCGATGCCCTCGTCGACGTCGGCACGCCATTTGGCCCCGGGGCCTCGGTCGTCGACGACGGCTCGACGGGCAACGCCGCCTCGCTGACGGGCTTTTCCATCGTCTCCGCAGACGACTTGGGCGGCGCCGTGGCACTTGCCGACGGTCACCCGTACCTCAGCGACGCTGGGGGAGCGTTCGCCATCGACATCTACGAGATGATGCCGGTGCCATTCGAGGGCTGACCTCGGGTTGGATCTGCCGCACGGTCACGCAACGGGCATAATCGGCCCATGATCAGCTCAATCAGCCCGACCGACGAGCGTCTCCTCGCCGAGTACGACGAGACGTCCGCCTCCGACGTTCGGACACAGATCGACACGGCCGCACGACTCCAGCGGGAATGGGAGACGACGACCGTGGCCGAGCGTGCCGTGCCCATGCTCGAGCTGGCCACGCTGCTGGAGAAACATCGCGACGAGCTGGCTTTGATGATGACCGACGAGATGGGGAAGCCCATCGCCCAGTCCCGCGCCGAAGTAGACAAGTGCGCCTGGGTGTGTCGTCACTATGCCGAGAACACCGAGAGGATCCTCCAACCGGAGCACATCGAGGCCGATCGTGCCAAGTCGTACGTGGCCTACCGACCCCTCGGGGTCGTGTTGGCGGTAATGCCCTGGAACTTCCCTCTTTGGCAGGTGTATAGGTTCCTCGCCCCGGCATTGATGGCAGGCAATGGTGGCCTGCTGAAGCATGCATCGAATGTCACCGGTAGCGCACTATGGATCGACAGGCTCGCCGTCGAAGCCGGATTCCCCGATGGGCTGTTTCGCGCCTTCGTGCTACCTGCGAGCCGTGTCGATGAGGTCCTTGAACATCCGGAGGTGGTCGCCGCCACAC
>JBAPYG010000523.1:0-1604 GCA_049284615.1 Acidimicrobiia bacterium | reverse complement strand
TCCCAAAGGGTGACCGGGATCACATCGACACGCCGGCGCGGGTGGTCGACACGCACGGTGACCAGATAGCGCAGCAGACACGCGCCCGAGTCGAACTCCCGCACCTCAGCGTCGACAGCAAGTCGACCACAGAGGACTATCAGGTTGAGATCCATGTTGCTTCTCCCCTCGTTGTTCGGGGAGATGCGAAGTCGCTGTGATGTTGCCGGACGGGTGGGACAAATCGAGGAGACCGACGACCTCACGGCTGTTGTGGTCAGTTCAACGCCCGGCGCAGCTCGTCGACGCCTTCGAAGTCGAGCTCCTGGTCGTCGAGCGCGGCCACGATGCGTCGGGCGGCGTCCTTGTCGCCGGCAGCGATGGCCACACGCGCCGCGACGAACCAACGTCGCAGCTCGCCGGCCGTCGGCGAGGCGACGAGACGCCCCGGCTTGATCACGGGCCAGGCATCACGAGGACGTCCCTCGTCGAGCAGGAAGGACGCGTACACGACCCGGGCCTCGTGGTTGATCGTCTGCGAGATGTCGTAGCCCTGGAGACGGTCCCACGCCTTGATGACGTCTTCGGTGCGCCCCAGCGCGCGGAGACAGTCCATCTCCACGGGATAGTGGATGAGATCTCCGGTGAGCCGACGGAAGGTCCTCAGCTCGCTGAGACCCTCCTTCCAGTTCCCCGAACGGTATGCGGAGAGCCCGAGCAGCTCGCGGATGGTCGCCGATCGTGGGGATAGCTCCTTGGCCTTGCGCAGTTCCCCTGCCGCCCCGGGGTAACGCTCGTCGGCGAAGAGCTCCATCGCCTTGCTCAAGTGGGTCAAGGCGGGCTCGCGACGATCTTTGGGTGTGGATCGGATGATCTCGTCTCGAACCCACTTGGGCAGTTGACCACCCTTGACCGAGGTGATGGTCTTGTACTCGGACTTCCCACCACCGTGGTGGGGGCGCCGGCCCGAGGAGCCCTTTGGGTTGTGGTTCTTGTTGCTTCCGCGCGTCAACGCAGGTCTCCTGGAATGAAAGAAGGGCCGCCAACGCTAGTCGGCGACCCTTCGACGTTAAATGCCCGGCGGTGACCTACTCTCCCAGGGGATTGCTCCCCAAGTACCATCGGCGCTGGCGAGTTTCACTTCCGTGTTCGGAATGGGAACGGGTGGTACCCCGCCGCTAATGCCACCGGACAAATCTTCGAGTCTCGGGCAACCCGAGCACTCCATAGCGAGCACAAAGTCTTATCAAGGATTCTATATCCAAGCCCTCGGCCTATTAGTACCGGTCCGCTGAACACATTGACTGTGCTTACACGTCCGGCCTATCAACCTGGTCTTCTACCAGGGGCCTTAACCCTTACGGGTGGGAAATCTCATCTCAAGGTGGGCTTCGCACTTAGATGCCTTCAGCGCTTATCCCTTCCATACATAGCCAACGAGCCGTGCACTTGGCAGTACAACTCGCACACCAGAGGTATGTCCACCCCGGTCCTCTCGTACTAGGGGCAGCTCCTTTCAAATTTCCTGCGCCTGCGGCGGATAGGGACCGAACTGTCTCACGACGTTCTGAACCCAGCTCGCGTGCCGCTTTAACGGGCGAACAGCCCGACCCTTGGGACCTGCT
>JBAPYG010000522.1:0-5169 GCA_049284615.1 Acidimicrobiia bacterium | reverse complement strand
TGGCACGTCTCCATGCTCGTCTCGAAGGCGGGGGCTATTGGTAGCTGATGAAGACGGGGGAGGGGACCCTGTTGATCGTGCTCTCCGGCGAGGGCGGCCCCGGCTCGTCCTCATCGAAGAAGTTCTTCCACCCCCAAGCCCAGTGTGCGTCCCCGCCACCCTCCAGCACCCGGTCCCAGCTCGCATCCTTCTGGGGTGATGTGCCGTCACCATCCATCTGGATGATCATCTGGATCTCCGGGCGCTCGACGATGTCGGCTCGACTGGTGATCATGCTCGTCTTGAACTGGTGGACGATCATCATCTTCTGGGGGAGCCCCTCGTCCCGAACCAAATCGGCAACCCAGTCGACCGTCTCGTTGATCTCTGCGGCGTCGACCGTCCCCGTCTGCTCCAGGTGGACCTGGGAGTCGGTGAGCCTCCACTCCGGATCCAGAGCCAGTCCCACGAACGGCAACTCGAGCAACTCCTGGTATTGCATGGCCTGGCTGAGGAAGTCATCCCGACCTGACTGGAGGTCGAGCACCACGTACATGTCGTTCTCCTCGGCGTAGTCGATCCACTCGCCAAAGCTCTCCGCCGGCCATTCGAAGGAGTAGTCGTCGTCCTCGGTGGGCCCGGCGCTGGCCACGGAGGCGATGATCTCGAACGTGGGGATCACTTGGGCGCCGTCTGCGGCGTACGCCTCGACGAAGTCTTGCATCAAGACCCTCGTCTGCTCCGGGTCTTGCTCGCCGAGCACGCCGAGCGCTTCTGTCTCGGGGTGCCCGTAGTAGGCGACATACCGCCTCGGTTGCTCCGGGGGCAAGACGTAGAAGCCGCCGCCGGGAACCTGTTGGGCGTTTGTGAGGACCTCGAGCTCCCAGTCGCTCGCCTCGGGGGTGGCGCCCACGTATCGAATGGTGTCCCGGCCCTGGCCCTCCATGGCCACACCCACCTCGGGGTGGCCGAGCACGTCCGAGCCATCGATGGCAACCACGGTCGCCCCGATGGCATGACCCACCGCCGACGCGAGAAGAACCGTCTGTGGGCTGGAGGCATCGACCATCCAGAGAGACGATGCGGTGTTGGGGACGGCGAGGCCGACGACTATCTCGCTGACGACGATCTCGGGCTCGGTGGCCATCGTGGAGCTCGATGCAGGCGGAGGTGGCGTCTGAGGCACCACGACTCTCGAGCCCTCACCGATCGCGAGCACCGTCTCGACGATCGAAGAGGAGTCGGGTGTCGATGGGAGTGGCACCTCCTCGGTCACGCCGAGGTGCTCGCGGGCGAGATCGACAGCACTGCCGATGTCGTGTGTGACGGTTTCGACATCCCCCGGGATGTTGACCTGGGCCGAGCCCACGATGTGGACCCGCTCGGGTTTGAGTCTGCCGAGCTCGGCCGACAGCCTCGGTTCCGGGAAGAGCAGTGGCCCTGTGATCGCCGCCGCCAGCTGGGAGGCCGCCGCCACCTCGTTGAGGTCTCCCTCGCCGACGATCACTACGTCATCGGCGCAGATGAAGGTCTCTCCGGAGAGGAACAGGGCATCGGAGGCCACCGCGCCGGTGTCGATGTGAGCCGAGTGGTCACCGGTGAACCGGACACAGTCCGCCGCCATTGGAAGTGTCGTCCCATCGTCATCCGTGGACGAGGACGCGGCCGAGCCAGGCGATGTCTCGGAAGGAGTGTCGCCGAGGAGCGCGGAGCAGGCCGAGACGAGCACAGCCAGCGATAGGTAGATGGGGATAGACCGCTTCAGAGGGGCGAAATGCTACCTAGCGCCGACGGGTATGGCCCAGCTTCCACGCCAGCCCGAGCCCTACCAGGGCGGCGCCGGTCACCCAGATCGCCAGTGGCACGAAGAAGCTGAGAAAGAGACAGCTCGCCATTCCGAGCCATGCGGTGGGTCGACGTCGATCCACGGCGAGAGCCGAGAGGTTGGTGATCCCGTAGTAGAGAAGGACTGTCATCGCCGAGAAGCTCCAAGCCAGGCCGATATCACCCACGAGGGTCAGGGCCGCGATGAGCACCGCCGAGAGAATCACCGCTGCTCGTGGCTCGGATCGTTGGTCGAGCCTCGCCAGGGAACGGGGCATGTCACCGCGACGTCCCATGGCCAGCCACACCCTGGACAGGCCGAGCACCAGGTTGAGCAACACGCCGAGCATCGCAGTTATCGCACCGACCGTTACCAGCGGCATGTCGAGGAAGCCGAGCCCGAGGATGGAGCCCCAGTACTCGCCGGCCATCGCCCGACCCCCGACTTCGATCGCCATGTAGAGGGTGGCGGCTATGACGAGCGTCGCGATGACCGCCCGCGGGATCGTCCTCGCCGGCTCCTCGACCTCTTCGCCGAGAGTGGCGATACGCCCGTACCCGGTATAGGCCACGAACAAGAAGGCGGTCGCCCCCAGCAAAGGGTTGGTTGCGTCCTCGGTGGTGAAGCCGAGGACACCTGGCCCATCGCCACTCAGCGAACGCCATGTGAACCAGCCGATGGCGGCGACCGTGAGTGCCACGAGCACGGCATTTATCACGGCGGTGCGGCGCAGCCCGGCCAGAACGAGCAGCGTCACCCCGGTGACGGCGGCTATCGGTACCCACGAGTCGTCGGTTCCCAGGTAGAGGGCCACACCGAGAGCGGCGGTGGCTGCCGAGGCGGTCTTGGCGAGGACGAACAGCCAGCCCGCGGTGAAGCCCAGCCACGGGCTGAGTGTCCGATAACCGTATTCGTAGGTGCCACCGGCGACCGGGAACCGCCCCGCCAGATATGCCGACGACATCCCGTTGAACACCGCGACGATCGCGGCGAGGGGGATCGCCCAGAGCACTGCATCGCCCCAACGCGATGACGCGATCCCGATGGCGACGAAGGCGCCCGTCCCCACGATCGACCCCAGACCGGTGACGATCGCCCCCGCCATGCCCAGCTCGCGCTTCAGTTGTCCGTCCGTCACTAGAAAAGCGTTTCCGGCTCGATGGGGTCGTGGAGGTCGGGGGTGTTGTTCCTGACCGAGTTCACGGTCCGCGCCACCACATGCTCCATCACGGAGTCGGGATCGATGACCTGCAACAGGCCCAGCGCGGTCTCCGGATCTTGGAGGTCTCTGTCGAGCCAGGCATCCCACACGTCGGGGATCAGCGACACGGGCATCCGGTCGTGAATGCCTGCGATCGGCCCTTCCGACCCGGTGGTGAGGATCGAGCAGGTGCGTTTCCACTCGTTGGATTCCGGATCGAGCCGAGAGGCCCAGATCCCGGCGAACACCATGGGAAACCCGTTGGCGCGGTAGACCCAATGCGGGGTTCGCCCCTTGTCCGGCGTCTCCCACTCGTAGAAGCCGTCGGCGGGGATCAGACACCGCTTCCTGGCGAACGAGTCTCGGAAGGCCGCGGTCGTCGCCACCGTCTCCGACCTGGCGTTGATGTGCATCGACTTGGCATCCTTGGCCCAGTGGGGCACTAGACCCCATCTCATCGAGCCCAGCTGTCGTCGACCGTCGCGCTCCGCCACGACGTAGACCGCGTCGGTGGGTGCCACGTTCCAACTCTTCTCCAAGGCATCGGTGACGACGTCGTCCACGGCGAAGTACTCGGCGTAGAAGTCGAGGTCTCCGGTGATCGAGAAGCGCCCGCACATGCGAGGGCAGGTTAGGTTGCGGTTCCGCGGTCCGATTCGGTGAGGCCGCGATGGTCCCTCAGTCCGGGGCGGTGGCCCCCGATCTGGAAAAATACCCGCTGCGACGAGAACGACACCTGTCACATCGCCCTCGGCCAGTCTTGTGCGATGTGTCATGAGGGTGCGGAGCTGATGTGAGCGAAGAGCGCTCCGGGCGGGGCGGAACCAGAGCAGTGTCCACGTCGACTTCGTGGTGGGATCACCCGAGGTGAGTGTGTTTGGCTTGCTGGAAGACGGGGGCGAGGGGCCGATCATCCTCGACGGCGAGTGGGGCCTTCAGGTCTGAGGTTGCTGGTTCCTCATGTGCTCGGCCAGTGGGGCGAAGCGCTCGTCGAGAAAGCTGCGCAGCGGTTCCCCGACGTCGACCCGTTGCAGCGTCTCCCGCATGCAGCGCATCCACTCCGCGGCAGCTTCATCTCCGATCGGGAACGGCATGTGACGCATGCGCAGCCGGGGGTGACCCCACTCCTGCTCGTACAACGGTGGGCCACCGAGCCAGCCCGAGAGATACATGAAGAACTTTCGCCGGGTGTTGCGCGTGCTCGCCGGGAGCATGTCACGCAACATGGGCGAGTCCTCTTCGATGACGTCGTAGAACGTCTCGGCCAGGATGCGGACGGCGTCCTCGGCCCCGATCTCCTCATAGGGTGTCGGTGCGTCCCCCCACGGATGGGCGGTGTCGGTCGGCTTCGACGGCATCATCTCGTCTCGACAGTATCGCCCTTCTCTGTTGTGGAACCGACAACGGGTGCGGTTGTTCTCTGCCAAACAGGAGAGGTCAAGAGGTGCGAGCCCATCTGTAAGCCGGATTCTGTGACCTGCCGGCTACGGCAGGCGACGGCCATCCATCTCGACGCCACGTCACCGTGACGCTCATGCGGCCTACCCGGGACCATACGGCGGGCAACCGACGTCCCTGCTTGGCCTTGCTCCGGGTGGGGTTTGCAAGCCGACACCGTCACCGGTGCCGCTGGTGGTCTCTTACACCACCGTTTCACCCTTGCCGGCCGCCGGGCTCGGCCGACGGCTTGGGCGGTCTGCTCTCTGCTGCACTTTCCGTCGGGTCACCCCGCCTGGACGTTATCCAGCACCCTGCCCTGTGGAGTCCGGACTTTCCTCTGTGGTTGGCGAGCAACGCGCAGCGGCCGTCCGATGGGCTCGCGCCCCCGATTCTACGGGGGCTGGAAGCCCCTCTCAAACCCCGAGGACGCCTAGGACCGGCGCCGGCCCGCCAGCCAACCGAAGAGACCGGCGATGGCGATTGACAGGAGGGCGAGCCAGACGACGGTGGGGGTGGGCGCCGGGCTGCCGCCGAGCCGGGCGACGATCACGATCACGAAGGCCAGGAGGAGACCTGTGACCATGCCATGGAATCGGTGGGAGTGGACGGCCCTGGAGCCGGCCACCCATCCCCCGGCGGCGAGGCCTGCGACGATACCGACCACCAGACCGACGTCTGGTCCGCTTTCGAGGCCCAGGATGCTGAGCAGCCCGCTGGCCAGGAG
>JBAPYG010000521.1:0-3576 GCA_049284615.1 Acidimicrobiia bacterium | reverse complement strand
GGCGACCCCACCCACCCTGCCGATCTCGAGATGGTGAGACTCGAGGAGGCCGAGATGCTGATCATCCTGGCCGACCAGGTCGGCGGGGACTCCCGCGCCATCCGAACTCTGATCGCGGCAGATTCGTCTCTTCGAGGATTCGAGACCGTCCCCGCCGTCGTCGAGGTCCATGACACCGCCACCGCCGCGCACCTGGCACGCGTCTACCCCACCGGGGTTCATACCCTGGTTCCTTCTCTTGCCATCGGGCGCATCGCTGCCATTGCCTTGCGCGAGGCTGGGCTGGGCCAGGTGGCCACCTCCCTCCTCGACGATCAGGGGAGTGACATCCATATCAGCGAAATACCACCTCCCGTGGGAACCCGGTTCTCCGACATCCGCGATGACTACCCGACCGCAAGACCACTGGGAATTCTGCGGGCGGGCGGTGATGTCGAGCTCAATCCAGCAGCCGAGGCCCGATTCGAGGAGGGCGATCGCATGATCCTGATCAGCGATCGGGGTGGTGGGTTGGTGGGGTCGGGCCACGTCGTCGATTCAACGGTCGCCGCCGACCACGAGGACATCGCCCTCGACTTCGATAGACCGGACCAGCACCTGCTCGTGGTGGGCTGGAGCGAACTCGCGGCGTTGATGCTCGCCGATTGGGCTTCGGTGACAGCCCCCACGTCGACTGCCGAGGTGCTCATCGACCCGAAGACAGTGGCCGGGGACGAGATCGTGACTCCCGACGGCCCCGTCTTCGAGGTCACGACCTCCAGTGGTGTGCCCGACCTCGCCGAGAGGCTGGCTGGATCCCCCCGCATCGACACCATCCTCATCTGCGCAAACGTCGCCGGCGTCGAGGAGACCGATGTCGACAGCCGGACATTGCTCGACCTGGTGGCCATTCGGCGCACGTTGAAGGGCCTGACCGACCCCATGCCTCGTGTCCTCGTCGAACTGCTCGATGTCGACAGTGTTCCCTTGGCGGACATGCCCAATCCCGATGACTTCGTGGTGAGTGAAGCTCTCGTCAGCCAGTTGATTGCCCAGCTCGCCGAGCAACCAGATCGCCGCAGGGTCCTGCTCCAGTTGTATGACCACAGCGGGCCATCGATCCATCTCGTTTCCCCCGAGCGTCTCGGCCTGTTGGGCCTGCACAAGGCGAGGGAGGTGTTCGAGGCCGCATACCGCGCGGGGGTGCTGGCCATTGGTTGGCGACTATCCGGCGCTCGCGGGGGGCAGGTGGTCATCAACCCGGGACGGGATCAGGAGGAGGGGTTCGACGAGGACGACCGGATAGCCGTCATCGGTTGAGCCCGGCCGCGATCTTCTCGGCAACCGCGACCACGGGAAAGTGGATGTTTCCCCTGGGCAGCGTGGGGAACACCGAGCTGTCGGCCACCAGGAGATGCTCGGCCCCGTGTACCCGGCCCGAGCCGTCGACAACTGCGAGCGGGTCGCTCGCAGGGCCCATCTTCGCGGTGCCTGCACAGTGGTTGGTCGACAGAGACCGCTCGCTCAATAGCGCTCTCAGTGTCTCCCGGTCATCCCACTTCCATTCGGTCGGCAACGGATCGACGATCGCGGCGAGCGGCCCGGACCCGAACATCTCCAGCGCCAGCTCGACTCCGTCGCACATCCGCTCCAGATCGCTCGAATCCGAGTAATGCATATGTTCGACACGTGGCAGCACCATCGGATCGGCCGACGAGAGTGCGACCGTGCCCATCGAACGCGCGTTGACCATCGACACACCCAGACCGATGATCCAGCGACCCGATTCGGCATCGAGGTTCTGCCCGTTGTAGACGTGGAAATCCACTTCGGCATCTGCTCCACCGGCGCGACCACGCACCATGGTCTGACCCTGGGTCTGCTCTCCCGGCTCGGCCTTGGGGGCCAACACCCCCGCCGCCACTCCGATGGCGAATGGGTGATCGAGAAGATTCTCGCCCACGCCGGGAAGGTGTTGGCGCACCGGGATCCCGAGAGACTCGAGGTCCTCGGCCTTGCCAAGTCCGGAGCGGTTCAGGATGCCCGGTGTGAAGTAGGCGCCGGCGGCCAGAACCACCATCCCGGCGTCGATCTCCACACCCTGGCTGTCGACCACTCCAACGACGCGCTCACCGACGAATCGAACCCGGTCGACGAGCGTGTCGGGGCGGATTGCCAGATTCGGTCGCCGCCGAGCGGGCGCCAGATAGCTGAGGGCGGCATTGAGACGGTGGCCACCGACGATGTTTCGGGGTGCCGGGCCCACTGAGGGAAACTGTTCTCGATCGCCGTTGATGTCCCCGACCTGCGCCAGGCCCAATGAGACCGCCGACTCGGTGAACGCCATGTCTCCTGGCGACCATCTCTCGGCCCTCATGACCTCCACCGGGCCGGAGTCACCATGGAGAGGCCCCCCAATCGGGTCCGACTCGGCCTTCCGAAAGTAGGGGAGCAGGCTGTCGAACGACCAACCGGAATTACCCAGAGACTCCCACTCGTCGTAGTCGCTCGCCGACCCTCGAATCCAGTAGCACGCATTGACTGTCGAGGAGCCGCCGAGGACGCGCGCCCGGGGGAGGAACATCCCGTTTCCGGCATCGTGGAGGCCCCACGAGTGCGATGTCAGCGGTTGCTCCTCGGTGTAGAGAAGGTCGACCGGCCACGTCGCCGAATCGCCTCCGTAGTCGGGCCCGGCTTCGATGAGGAGCACCGAACAACCGGGATCAGCGGTCAGCCGGTCGGCCATCACCGCACCGGCGGGACCGCCACCAACGACCACGACATCGAAGCCGGGGTTGCCGCTGGATGTCATCGGCCCAGGAATCTGTCGCGCCCGGCCACGAGTGCGCCGATCTTGCGGTCGGTCACCGAGCGGTGGAGCATCCAGAACCCGCAGTCGGGATGCACCCAGCGGACCCGGTCGGGCCCGAACACCCGCACCGCCTTGTCGATTCGAGCGGCAACCTCGTCGGCGCTCTCGATGTGATTCACCTTGATGTCGATCACACCGACACCGATGCCGACGTGGTTGCCGAGGTCCTGAAGAGCATCGAGGTCGGAGTCGGGCCGGTGAGCCATCTCGAGGACGAGATGATCGGCGTCGAGCCCGTTGAGGAATTCGATGAGTGGCGCCCACCCGCCGCTCTGGACGGACTGGCCGCCATAGTTGCCGAAGCAGAAATGAACCGCCTTCTCCACGTTGACCGCGTCGAGAACCCGGTTGATCGCCCGCTGCGCCAGCGGCGCATGCCGGGGACTTCCCGGGACGTTGGCCTCGTCGATCTGCACGCAGGCGGCAGGAAGGTCGGTCACCTGTTCGGCGAGACAGTCGGCAATGGCCATGGTGAGGGCTTCGAGGTCGTCGTAGTGATGATCGAGGAGCATCCGCGCCAGCATGAATGGGCTGGTGATCGTGAACTTGAAAGGGCCGTCGGCGACGGACGCCGAGCGCGCGCAAGCCTGTTCCAGGTCGAGCGTCCCCTCTGAGATGTCATCGACGACGACCCCGGCCGGCTTTCGTCGGAATCCTGTCTCCGTCTTCGCTTGGAAGGCGGCGTTGTCGCTCCTGCCTGTCTCGGACCTCACACCGCCCATCCG
>JBAPYG010000520.1:0-15745 GCA_049284615.1 Acidimicrobiia bacterium | reverse complement strand
GATCCTGACTGCCTCGGTGAGGGAAGACTCAGCTTCTTCCTCCCGACCCATCTGATGCTCGAGATCGGCGCGGTGATTCAGGAGAGCGGCTTGGTGATGTCGATACCCGGCCTTGCCGGCGATGGATATCGCCTCCTCCACGAGAGCCACCGCCTCCTCGGGTCGGCCGATCACGCCCAACAGGCGGGCCTTGTTGTTGAGGGCGGCCATTCGCGCCGGATCGTCGGGCTCGGTCAGGCCGAGGGCTTCGTCGATATGCGCCAGCGCCTCGTGCGGATCGGTGTTGACGACGCCGAGGATGTTGAGTGCCCGAGCGCGTGCCGCGGGCTCACCGTGCTCGGCGAGCTCCCGTGCTTGGTTGGCCCGTTCCACGGCTCCGGGCTCGTCGCCGATTCGATGCCTGAGCAGCGCCCAGTCGGCGTACAGGTCACCTGGCCTCGGATGGTTGGCCTCGGCCCTGACGAAGCTCTCCTCGGCCAGCTCGAAGCGACCGAGGAGTCGATTCAGGTCGCCGATCCTGTGCTCCGCCAGAGCGAGTGTATGGCCCGATGAAACCGACGCTGCGGCCCGGAGCTCGGTGGTGGCGGTCTCGTAGTCACCACGAGCCATGGCCAGCTCGCCCAGAGCGACACGCAACTCCCCCGGCTCCGGGTCTCCCAACGCCAGGGCGTTCTCGTAGGCACTTGTGGCCTCCTCGTTGGCATAGACCGAGCGAGCCAGATCGCCGGCGTCCCGATACCACCGAGCCGCGTCGTCACTACCCGAGGCGTGGAGATGCTCGGCTACAGCCGCGACCATGCGCACATCCGAACCCGATCGGGGCTGTGCCGCAATTGCCTCCGCGGCCCTCTTGTGGAGGAGACGCCTCCTCACGAGTGATGTCGACTCGTAGGTGACCGGCTCGAGGACGTCGAGGGTGAATCCCCGTCGCCCGTCGTCGTGCTCTTTGAGCAGGCCCGATGAGATGAGCTCCTCGACCGCCTCGACTATCTCCTCGTCGGTGCGTCCGCTCGTCCCCCGTAGGAGAATCGGGTCGCACATCCCATGGAGCACGGCCGCCGCCGCCATCACCTGACGTCCCAGTGCGCTGATGCGCTGTCGTCTCGACTCCATGTACTTGATGACGGTTGCATTGTCCGGAGAGACTTCCCCCGATTCGAGGGCCTCACTGACCAACAGGGGAATTCCGCCTGTTGATTGGATGATCTCCGTGAGGTTCCAGTCCGGGTAGATGTCGGCGAGATCGTCCGATCGCAACGGTAGGAGGGCTATCTCATGGTCGGCGTCTATTGCCATCTCACGCAATGAGGAGGGGAGCGCACCAGTGTCCCGGGTCGATATGACCAGAAGAGACCCGATGCCACGGAGCCTGACCCCGACATAGGCGAGCAAGGAGGCCGAGGCGTTGTCGGCCCATTGCGCATCGTCCACGACCAACACGATCGGCGCCACCGATGCCGCCGACTCTGCCAACGTGAGGAACGCCTCCCGCAACCTGACCTGTCCCATCTGACCGAGATCGACGGGAGCCACGCCGGGTGTGAGCCGTGGGTCGAGCCGTGCCAGCTCCTCGATGACCCAATCGGGCAGATGTGCCGATGCCTTGTCCGTCACCGCAAGGAGTCCCTCCAGGATCTGGATGGCAACGCCATATGGCAGTTGAGTCTCTGCCCGAAATGCACTCGTCGAGATGACGAGACACCCGCGCTCGCGTGCGTAGGACACTCCATGCTCGATGAGCCGGGTCTTGCCCATCCACGAATCCCCGGTGATGACCAGCAGACGCGACTCGCTCCGTGCTTCATCGACGGCCTGTTCGATCTCACCAACGGCTTCGACCCGGTCGAGCAGCTCGGCTGGTCTCGAAGTTGGTGGCCGATGATGGGTCTTGACCGGTCGGGGGAGACTCGGCGCCGGGGGGAGATCCTCGTCGAGGATAGCCTCGTACAGCTCCGTCGTCTCCTCGAGTGGCGATACTCCGAGCTCCCGGTCGAGGATGGCTACGCAGCTGCGGTACGCCTGTATGGCTCCGGGACGATCACCGGCCCACGCGTTGAGGAGCATGGCGAGACGGTGCGCGGGCTCGTGCAGCTCGTCGAGCGCGATCCACCTGTTCGCTGCGGCGATGGCGGCCTGATAGCCGCCCGTGCCGGCATGCGCCATTGCCAGCCTCCGAAACACCTCCCCGGCCTCGAGGCGCAGTGACTCGGCCATGGAGCGGGCCCAGTCCTCGAAGTCGGGCGCGTCTCGCACCGAGAAGGCGCCGAGGAAGTCGCCTCGATACAGGCCAGCAGCCGATGTGAGTGGGGCGACACAGTCGGCGCAGACATCGCCGGGATCGTGTCCGTGATCTCCGGTGCTCGCCATGGCGGTCTCGAAGTCGACGAGGTCCAGGGTGCTCTGCCCGGTGAGAGCGACTCGGTTCCGGTCGGCGGCGATGGCGTCGGGACCGATCCCGCCACGCAACGCGGAGAGGGTGCGCCGAAGCG
This sequence comes from Acidimicrobiia bacterium, assembly GCA_049284615.1. Lineage (GTDB taxonomy): Bacteria > Actinomycetota > Acidimicrobiia > Spongiisociales > ZC4RG35 > JANQRA01. Next base: position 13,256 of record JBAPYG010000520.1, on the reverse strand, counting down.
TGGCGCGGGCTCGCTCCGGTGACGACTCCGCCCAAAACAGACCGGTAAGCGCATCCCGGTCGGCAGGGCCCTCGACGGCGAGATATGCCAGCAAGGCTATGGCCTTTCTGGTGTCGACGTCTATCGACTCGCCGTCGACGGTGACTTGTGGTGACCCCAGCAGTCGGATCTCGAGCACAACTTCCCTTCCCGGCGCGGAAGATACCCCATCGTTACGGCAACACCAACGTGGCGTTTTCGTGACGCCACAGAACGGGGGTTGTGGAACTCGGCTCTCGGATCGCTCTGGGAGGGAAAGGGACCGAAACCGCAACACCGACTTCCGTAGCGTTTACGTAACGAAAGCATGCGAAGATCCCGGCGATGACCGCCACCGCGCGAGGGTCCACAAATCAGGCATTGGCCCTACTGCTGGGGGGAGTGCTCATGGCCCTTTTCGTCGGGTTCGCCGCGACGCTGCAGGAGAACACGAACCTGGGGGAAGCGGTCGCCGGCTGGACGAGCGTCGTCACCGCCACGATGGCTCCGTCTGCAATCGGCATCTGGGTGCGGTCGGAGTGAGCTCGATACGGCGACTCCGCTGGCCGGTGGCGCTTGCGAGCGCACTCGTATTGGCGTTGGCCGTGCTGCCCTTGATGCTCGCCTTCACGTCCGGCAAGGCCGATCTTGGCCCTGACTTCGCCAGCACAATCGGGACCATCGGCCTCTTGATGGTCGGTCCGCTCTACGCAGTCACGGCGGCACTGATCATCGCCCGCCAGCCGGGGAACACCATTGCCTGGGTGATGATGCTGGTCGCACTGGGCATGGCCGTGAGCATCACCGCCGACGTCTTGACCCCAACCACTCCGCCTGTCGATCCCGGTCTCGGATTGACCCTCCTCATGGGGTTGGGCGCAGCGTCGTGGGTCTTCTTCATGATTCCGATGTTCCATCTGCTACTGACCTTCCCAACCGGGCGCGTCCTGTCGCGCCGATGGCGTCCGTTGATTTGGCTGGAGAGCGCCCTGCTCATCGTGATGGTCTCGCTCGGTGTCTTCGGTCAGGAGGTGATGCCATCGGACGAGTCGTGGTCGATCGCAAACCCGATCGGTTTCATCCCGGACCCCGGTGAGCTCTTCTGGAGTCTCTGGAATGTCTGGCTGATCATCTTGACGGTGGGCGGCTTGGTGGCGATGGTCTTGCGGTTCCGGCGGAGCCGCGGCATCGAGCGGCAGCAGCTCAAGGTCTTTCTCTTTGGAGTCGTGGTCTTCGCGGTGGTCTATGCCGGGGCGGTCGCCTCTTCCAGCTCGGACGACTCGACTCTGGCGGACGTACTCCTGCCGTTGGCGATCTTGGGGATAGGTCTGTCCATCGCGGTGGCCCTGCTGCGTTATCGGCTCTACGACATCGATAGGGTCGTTTCCCGTACCGTCACCTACGCACTGGTCGCCACGGTGCTTGCCGGTGCGGTGGCGCTCGTGGCTGCAATCGTGGGGACCAGGTTCGCCGATCCTCTGGTGGTTGCGGCGACGACTCTCGGTGTTGCCGCGCTTTTCAATCCCATCCGTCGTCGCGTGCAGCGATTGGTGGATCGTCGATTCAACCGATCCCACTACGACCACGAGCGAGTGATGGCCGAGTTCACCTCGACTCTGCGCGACTTGGTGGATCCCGACGCCGTTGTCCAAGGGTGGGTGAACGCCGTTTCAGACACGATGGAGCCTGCATCGTCTGGTGTCTGGGTGCGAGAGGCATGAGTCTTGGAGCACGACGGATCGTGGTGGTCGCGGTCTTGGCGGTCGGGCTCTGCGGTTTTGCCGCGCAGGTAGTGAATGGCCTGGATGGCACAGAGCTCCTGTTTCTGCCCGCAGTGCTCCCGATGATGTTCGTGGGCGCACTGCTGGTCCTCCGAGTGGCCGAGAATCCTCTCTCCTGGATGCTGCTGCTCGTGTCGTTGGGGGTTGGTGCGATGGGCGTGGCCGAGGGATTTGGGTCCGAACGGATCGTCGATGTCGTGGCGGGCGTCGTCCTCTTTCCGATTCTCATCCCGGCCCTGGGTGTGATGGTCCCGCCGTTTTTCCGACCGGCAAACCGCCATCGTCTCGTTGGCGCTGGGTGGCACCGACAACCTGGGTTGGCGTCGCCGTCCTGCTGGTGGCAATGGGCATCGATGCGCTGCTTACCGGCAACTCGACGGGAGATGTCGAGTGCGTCTCCGCAGCGGGCTGTGCTGCGATCGGTGGTCTCGTTGTCGTGTTGGTTTGTGTCGTGGCAGCGGTTGTGTCCTTCGTAGTCAGGGGGCGACGATCGGTCGGTGTCGAGCGGGAGCAAGTCAGGTGGCTCGTCCCGCCTTTCATGGTCCTGATGGTCGGCTTGATCTTCGAATTCGGGGGCGGACAGGACAGTTGGGTCGCGGACCTCTTCCTTCCCATGGGGCTCTTCTTTGTGCCTGTCGCCATAGGGATAGCGATCACCCGCTACCGGCTCTTTGAGATCGATCGAATCATCTCGAGGACCGTCGCCTATGTATTGGTGGTAGGAGTCTTGGGAGCGGTGTACGTCGCCGGGGCCGTGTGGCTGCCTTCTGTCCTCGTTGGAGAAGGCCACCGCCGGTGTTCGTCGCCGGTTCCACCCTGGCGGTGGCAGCCCTGTTCAATGCAGTCCGGGGGAGGGTCCAGGCGTGGGTGGATCGACGCTTCAACAGGTCGAAGTACGACTCCCAGCGAGTGATGGACGAGTTCGCTTTTTCGGTCCGTGACGAGACGGATTCCAAGCGGGTCGTCCGGCGGCCTCGTTGGTCGCCTCAGCAAATTTCCTCGCTCCGATGGCGCTCATCATCGCCGGCTGGCTGTCGGCCGGAAGCAGCGAGCGATGATCGAGGTAGGTCATATGATCGACGTACCTCAGGGCTGGTGCCATCCGAGGTGCGATGGGAGAGGCAACACCAGTCGACACCCACGTCGATGGACCCACGCGAGCAGACGTCGCAAGTTCGGGTTCGCTGAGTCAGTGAACTCAAAGTCGCCGATAGAGGTGTCACGACCAACTTCGCCTGCATCAGAGGGTTGCACGAGTGCGATCCAGCGTCTTCGTAACGCTTCCGTAGCGTCGCCCTGCCATAACCGACATGAAAGGAGGTTCCCCGAATGGCTCACTACATGTTCGAGACGGAATGGCTGCTGAGCGCACCTGTCGAAAAGGTCTTCGAGCTCATCTCCCACCCCGAGGACTACTCCAGATGGTGGCCCGGCGTGACGGAGTCGCGTCTCGTTTCCTCAGGTGACGAGAACGGCGTGGGCAGGGTTGGCGCCTACAAGATCAGGAGCCCGCTCGGGTACAAGATGCGCTTCGAGACTCGAACGATCGAAATTGATGCCCCAAGCCGTGTCAACACGGTGGTCAGGGGTGACCTGGTAGGAACCGGTACCCATTACCTGGAGTCGCGGCTCAAGGGGACTTACGTCCGTTTCGATTGGTACGTGTCCACCACCAAGCGGTGGATGAACGCCATTGCGGGTATCGCCCGTCCTGGATTCGCATTTGCACACAGGTACGTGATGTTCAACGGATGTGATGGGATGGCCGAGGCGCTGGGCGGGCGTCTGATCACGGCCACATCGAAATTGGTCGATGCTCCGACGCCGGTGCCAGTGACCCAGCAGTAGATTCGAGAGATGAAGATGGAGTCACCATGAGTCTTCGACGATGGCCGGCCCTCTTCCTCTGGATGCTCGGCGTTGTCTGTGTCTATTACGGCTGGTCCAACGCCGTCGAGGGACTGTGGACACAGCTTCAACTCGGTTTGGGTGGTCTCGCGTTTGGTTTTGTTGGCCTGCTCCTCTCTCTGCGAAGCGGTGTCGCCATGGGCTGGCTATTCCTCGGGGCACAAGCCCTCATGGGGCTGTCTCTGGCATTCAGCGATCTGGCCTTTGGGCTCCTCATCCTTCTCGCGGCCGTGCTTCTTCTCTTTCCGTCGGGGAGACTCCCCTCCCGACGATGGGTCTGGGCCGTGGTGGTACTGGCGGTGGCTGCGTCGTTCTGGGTTGTGTTCGACGTCCTGGCCCTGGTCGAGGATGACGACGTCTCGTGGGCCGTGTCCTTCGTGTTGTCGACTGTGGTCCTCGTCGCCTCGGCTGTCCGAATCTTCAACGACTACAGACACGCCCTCGGTCAGACTCGCCAGCAACTCAAATGGCTCGCCTGGGTTCTGGCCGTTGGCGGCTTTCTCCTGGCTCTTTCGGCGTTTGGGGTCGCTTTCTTGCGGGACTCCCATCAGCTCGCGGGTGTTGTCCTGTTCGTTGGTGCTCCGGTCGCAATCGGCTTCGCGGTGGCTCGCTATCGCCTCTACGACATCGACCGGATCATCTCGAGGACGGTCACCTATGCCCTGGTGGTCGGGGTCCTCGTTGCGGCAGTAACCGCGATTGCCGCGCTGGTTGGGACGAGGTTCGAGAGCCCCCTGGTCGTAGCGGCGACCACGTTGGGTGTGGCAGCTGTCTTCAACCCTCTGCGGACGCGCGTGCAACGGCTAGTGGATCGCCGGTTCAATCGATCGACGTACGACCACGAGCAGGTCGTGCACGGTTTCACATCCACGCTTCAAGACGAAGTCGACATGACAGGTTTGCTGGACGGATGGGTCGAAGTCGTGTCTGAGACGATGCAGCCCAGAGAAGTTGGCGTTTGGACGCGAATCTCGTAACGATTTCGGGACGGTCGGAGAGGAGGATGTTCGCATGGTGCAGCTGAGAAGACGCTCGCGGAAGCGCGAAGAGACGACAGAAGCTGGTATCACAGCCCCAGTGGAGTCTCCGACCAGAAGCCTCGACCCCGTGGAGATCCCCCCTGGTGACACGTTGGAGACGTTGCTTCTGTCGACGGGTGGCCCCGTCGAGGTGTCCGGGATCGAAGTCGACTCGCCGACCATCGCCAGACTTCGCGACGAAGGCGTCGAGCTCGTCGTTCCGCTCATCGGTCAAGGCGAACTGCTCGGTGCCCTCTATTTGGGCCAGCGTCTCTCCGACCAGCCCTACTCGACCGATGATCGCCGGCTCCTGGGCAATCTCGCCTCCCAGGTGGCTCCGGCGATGAAGGTTGCGCAATTGGTTCGAGAGCAACAGGCCGAGGCCAAGGAGCGAGAGCGCATCCAGCAAGAGCTCCAGGTCGCGGCTCTGATCCAGCAGACGCTCCTTCCCAAGGAACTGCCTGCGATCAACGGCTGGCACGTCGATGCCTTCTATCGCCCGGCCCGAGCCGTCGGTGGCGACTTCTACGATTTCGTGACTCTCGATGACGATCGTCTCGGCGTCGTCATCGGAGACGTCACCGACAAAGGTGTCCCCGCAGCGCTGGTCATGGCCACCTGTCGCTCCATGTTGCGCGCCGCGGCTCTGAAGCACGACTCTCCTTCGGCTGTCCTCGCGGATGTCAACGAGGGATTGGTCCCCGAGATACCCCCGGCGATGTTCGTGACCTGTCTCTACGCGATCATCGACACGAAAGCTGGCGAGGTGACTCTCGCCAATGCCGGGCACAACCTGCCTTACGTCCGCACCAGCAGGGGCGTGGTCGAGTTGCGTGCGACCGGAATGCCCCTTGGCCTCATGCCAGGGATGGCCTACGAGGAGACCTCTTATCGCCTCGACGGCGGCGACGTCATGGTCCTCACCAGCGACGGCATCACCGAGGCTCACAGCCCCGATGGAGAGATGTACGGGTTTTCGCGATTGATGGGACGGGTCGCGAAGAAGACCAAGGAAGAGGACATGTGCAATGCCCTCGTCGAAGACTTGGAGAGATGGACCGGGCCCGGGTCAGAGCAGGAGGATGACATCACCCTGGTAGTGGTGCGTCGCACCACTTCGGCGAGCGAATCGGCATCGACGTTCGGCGCCACTGACGCCGAGCAGGTGCTGGCATCGTTCACCGTGCCCAGCATCGAAGGCAACGAGAGAGTCGCGATCGAGAAGGTCGCCGAGGTGGTGGGCCCACTCGGTTTGGAGATGGCGAAGCTGGAGAAGCTGAAGACGGCTGTCGGGGAGACCGTGATGAACGCCATCGAGCATGGCAACGAGAACGACCCTGCCCTCGATGTCGGTGTGACAGTGGCAGTCAATGAGGAACGCGTGAGCGTCAGGGTGACCGACCTGGGGGGAGACAAGGTGATCCCCGACGCGTCGACGCCCGACATCGAGGCCAAGCTGGCCGGTGAGCAGACACCACGAGGTTGGGGGCTGTTCCTGGTCGGCGAGATGGTGGATGAGGTCAACAGGAGCCGAGAGAACGGTTCCCACGTTGTCGAACTGGTCATGAACCGGGAAGGAGTTTCCTGATGGCAGACGAAGGATTTCATGCGAGCGTCAGATCCAACGCGAAGGGCTCGGTCATAGCGCTCTCGGGAACGGTGAACCGCGCCGCCAAGGACGGGATGGAGGCCGCCTACGAGGAGGCGGCCGCCCAGCCGGGCGAGATCCTCCTCGACTTCGAGGAAGTCGACTACATCAACTCGACGGGGATCGCCGTGATTGTTGGTGTCCTGGCCATGGCCAGGGCTCAAGAGCGGGTGGTCGGGGCGTACGGTCTCAGCGATCACTACAAGGAGGTCTTCGAGATCACCCGGCTCGCCGATTTCATGCACATCTACGAAGACGCGGCAGCCGCCAATTAGGGAGAGGCAACGTGGAGACAGCAAACCTGACAATGGAGATCCGTGAAGTGTCCGACGGGATCCGTGTGATCGACGTGGTCGGTGAGATCACATCGTTCTCGGAGAAGGAGATCTCGGAAGCACACGAGAAGGCTGGCGATGGGGCCAAGGTCGTGATCCTCAACTTCGAGGGTCTCGACTACATGAACAGTGGTGGCATCGGTTTGCTGGTGACGACCCTGATCCGGGCTCAGCGCTCCGGTCATGCCCTACGCGCATACGGTCTCACCGACCACTATCGCGAGATCTTCAACCTGACACGTCTCGACGAGGCGATCGGCATCTACGACGACGAGGAGGCTGCCATCGCCGGGTAGGCGATCTCAGCAATTCAAGGCTTTCGCGGCATGGCCCGAAGTCACATGAGAGGGTCTTGTCTCATGGCGTTGGCGGCTCTGCTGGCCGCGTCGTGCTCGGGCGACGAAATTGCTGATGCTGGAATCTCCTGCGAGCCAATGGCTTACGCAAGTGAAAACGTGGTCTGGTTGCTGGAGTCCGGGGAGTCACGACTGTTGAGCCCCGAAGGCCTGTTGGGTGCCAACCCTTCTCTTTCATCTGATGGGGCCTGGGTGGCTTTCACTGCCGGCGAGAACGAATCTGCGTTTCGTCTATACGTGGCGAAGACCGACGGTTCTGACCATCGCATCGTTGGGGATCATGACTTCGTTCAGTCGTCGGTTGACTGGTCACCCGACGATTCGTTTCTGGTGTTCGATCAATACTCAGAGGAGATCCCTCTGCAAGTGTTCACGGTCTCCGCGACCGGTAGTGGAGAGCCCGCTCAACTCACATATGGTGAAGCAAACGGCAAACCGAAGTGGGGACCTGATGATCGCATCCTGTTTCTGTCACTCTGGGACCACGGGAAGCAAGAGATCTACTCCATGGCAGTGGACGGAAGCTATCCAACGAACTTGACACATGACCCGGCACGGGACGTGCTTGCCGAGATGTCGCCTGACGGAGCGGAGATCGTCTTTGCCTCCGATCGAGCCGGGGACGACGAACTGGACATCTGGGTGATGGACGCCGATGGCACCAACCCGAGGCGATTGACCGACCAAGTCGAGCGAGACACAAACCCTACGTGGTCGTCTGATGGTCGCCACATCATCTTCAGGTCGGATCGAGTGCCAGAGGGCCTCTGGTACATGAATCCCGACGGATCAGACCAGACCCTCCTTCTCGAAGGCGGCTGGCTGGCATCGTGTCCCTAATCGAGAGCCGCTCGAACCGCGTGGTAGCCACACATCCCGTGGACCCCGGCTCCCGGCGGGGTGGCGGAAGAGCACAGGTAGACGTTTCCTCCAAGCGAGTACGGAGCCTTCCTGCCCAGTTGGAGCACCTTGCGAAGACCGTATCGACCACCTCCGATGTCGCCACCGAGGTAGTTGGGGTTGTACTTCTGGAATCCGGTGGCGTCCCGGGTGCTCCGTTCGAGGATGAGATCCCGGAAGCCGGGGGCGAAGCGCTCGATCTGACTCTCGATCGCGTCGGTCATGTCGATGTCCGACCCGTTGGGGACGTGGCAGTAGGCCCATGCGGTGTGCTTTCCGGCGGGGGCCCTGCTGCGATCGAACAGAGACTGCTGGGCGAGGAGCACGAACGGCCGCTTCGGGTGCTCCCCGCGAGCCACGGCCAGCTCGGCGGCTGCCACCTCGGCGTACCGGCCCCCGACGTGGACGGTGGCCGTCTTGCTGCTGACCGGGTTGGCCCACGGTATGGGGCCGTCGAGCGCCCAGTCGAGCTTGAACACACCGGGCCCCGGTTGCCAGCGCGATAGCCGTCGTGCGTTGGATGCCGAGATGCGGCTCCCTGCGATGCCATACGCGGCCGGGGGCATCACATCGAGGAACCACATCGCAGCCGGCAGCTCGTCTATGGAGGTGATGCTTCGGCCGAGCTCGATTGTGCCGCCGAGATCCTCGAAGCGTTTTGCCAGTGCCCGGGTTATTGCTGCCGACCCACCCTTGGCCATCGGCCAGCCATGGCTGTGCCCGATCGCCCCCAGCATGAGACCAACGGCCGAGGTGGCCAAACCGTGAAACGGTGCCATTGCGTGGGCAGAGATCCCTGCGAAGAGCGCCTTCCCCTCCTCGGTGTCGAACCGCTTGGCCAGGATCGCCGCCGGCAGTCCGCCGTAAGCCCCGATTCGCGTGAACGCCGCCGGGTGCTCCGGGATGAGAGTCACCGGGCCCAGGGCGACATCGACGAATTCGTCGATGTCCTCCACGATCGGCCCCATCAAGCGACGGTAGGAGGGCCCGTCTTCGCCCAACCCGAGCGCCGTCTCGTCGACCGAGCGATAGAGGGCCGCTGCCTTTCCCCCGTCGAGGGGGTGTGTGAACGGAACCGGTGGTTGAATCCAGTCGACCTCGAGCCCGATCTCGGCGAAGAACGGGGAAACGACTCCGGCGGGGTGGATTGCCGAGCAGATGTCATGCCGGAAGCCGGGAAGAGTCAATTCCTCGGTTCGTGTCCCCCCTCCGACCTCTTCGGCGGCTTCGACGAGGATGGTCTTGCGGCCCGATCGGGCGAGCTCGATCGCGGCAGCCAGGCCGTTGGGCCCGGCGCCGACAACAGCCGCGTCGAAGTCACTCATCAACCTGATTGTGGCGCATCGGCGTTACGAGAGGGTGACCAACGTTCTCGTAACGGTTCGGGAACGCGTCTGCGATAGAACAGGAGGGGAAAGGAGACCAAGTGACCGAACCGAGAGATGCCGAGCACTGGGCGAAGCCAGTCGAGACTTTTCACGTGGACGCTTCAGTGGCAGGGGCCCGAAAGGGCAACGTCGAGGGCCGGAAGCCGACAGGACCGCTCCAGGGCTTTGGCCAGCTTTGGCAGAAGTCCTATCAGGTGTCGATCCCCGGGCCAACACCCGAGGAGGTCATCAGCACCTGGAAGGACAACTTCGGAGAGTTCTGGTACCCGTCCAACAAGTTCTATGCCCCGGCGGCCGGAATCGCCCCCGGGGAAATCGCCGTGATCGCCGGAGGCAAGGGACCGACCAAGGTGACCACCGGTGTGCGCGTGATCTACGCCGACGAGAGGTCCTGGTCCTACATGACTCCGGAAGGACACCCCTGGGCCGCGATCATCACCTTCAGCGCACATGAACAGGACGACGTCACCGTCGCTCGGATACATCTGCTCGTGCGCGCCAACGACCCGCTCTACGAAGCCTCGTTCCGGGTCTACACGTCTCGTCTCGAGGACAAGATCTGGACGTACACCCTGACCGAGCTGGCAGGCCACTTCGGAAGCACCGAGCCCATCGAGTCGCAGGCGATCCTCATCGACAAGAAGCGGCAATGGAACCAGTTCGGGAACATCTGGAAGAACTCGGCGGTGCGCACGCTCCTGCGCCGGGACGGCTGAGGCGTCGCCGCTAAGAGCGCAAGTCCCTGAGCCAGAGCCCGGCGGCCTCCGGCTTCACCACGTCCTCGACGACTCCGAGGAGGTCGTCGTGGAGCACCTCGAGATCGAAGTCGTGCTGGAGTCTGTTCGTGAAGTCCTCCGCCACTTCCTGTGCGTCGTATCGGGCGCGATAGAGCCGGCGGTCGATGAACTGTTGGACCTGGCGGCGGAGGGGGTTGAACAAGGCCGCGACCGCCAGCGTGGAGATGGCGACCGAGATGCTGTTCTGGTCGGGTAGGAACCTGCCGAGCAGAAACACCGCGCCGACATACACGCCGGCGAGCAGAGCGACCAGCACACCGTAGACCACGGTCCTGCTGATCAGCCGATCGATGTCATAGAGCCGATATCTGACGATGGCCATCCCGGTCGTGATCGGTATCGCCAAGGTCCCGATCAGGGCGATCCCCGTGACCACGCCGAGCCAGCCCGGCCCTTCACCCTGGAAGGCATACGTGATGGCCAGGCCGATCGCGGCCATCGTCGCCGAGAAGACGAGCCACTTGAGCTGAAGGCGCTCCGTCCCTCGCGACCGCCGGAACCTGTAGATCAGTGCCAGGGGTGGCCCGACCAGTGCGACGGCCAGGAGGGGGAGTACGAGGATGCTCCACGCTGCTGACTCGTAGAACGAGTTCAGTTGTTCGATCTGCCAGGGATTGACGACGTCGGCGAAGTCCTCGTGGTCGATTCCGGAACGGAGGAGCGTCGAGGCGAATGCAGCCACGTATGTGGCCGCGATCCCCACCCCGACCCACCTCCATCTCGGCGTCGGCGGCTTGCCATCCGGGAACAAGAGAATCGGGAGCGAGACCATCGTGATGATCCACGGGAAGTACAGGGTGCTCTCGATCGTGGCGGCTTCGGCGGCCATCGGCCAACCCCGGATCAGGGCGAACCGCGCATACATGAAAGCAACGACATCGATGCCGCCGAGGAGGCCGGCGGTCAGATAGATCCATCCGATCCGGTTGGCCGGGAGACGCCAGACGAGGACGAGCCCCGTCGTGCCAAAGGTGGCCGAGATGAGCGCGAGGGACAATCCCCCCAGGTCAGGGCCGTCACCTCCCAAGACGAGCAGCGCAAAGGCGGAGATGGCGACCAGCATCAGGCTCCACATCGCCACCGCCGTGAATCGTCTCGGGGTCATCGCCGTGTCACCTGCGAACACCGTGCCACAACCGACGTTACGAGACCGTTACGTCAGGTGCCCGTGAAGTCGGGGTCTCGCTTCTCTGCAAAGGCGTTCATTGCCTCCATCAGGTCGTTGGAGATGAGGAACGAGGAGTTCCATTGAGCCATGTAGTCGAGTGCCTGGTCGACGGTGCGACCGTCGTTGGCCTGGAGGATCCGTTTGATTCCTTGGGTTACCAGAGGTGAGTTGGCTGCGATGTCGCCCGCCAGCTTCCGGGCTCCGAGCATGAGGGCGGCACGATCTTCGAAGACCTCGCTCACCAGGCCCTTGTCCAACGCCCAGCTCGCCTCGTAGTCGGCGCCGGTCATGGCCATCTCGGCCGTCACCCCGTTGCCGACGATGGCCGGCAGCCGCTGTAGGGCGCCGATGTCGGCGACGAGGCCCATCTTCGTCTCCCTGATGGAGAAGACCGCGTCGGCTGATGCCAGGCGGATGTCACAGGCGGAGATGAGGTTGGCCCCGCCTCCGAGGCAATAGCCGTGGATCGCGGCGATCACCGGCTTGGCGGTCTCGGCGAGACAGCTCACCGTCCTCTGCAATCGCTTGATCGTTAGATAGAGCTCACGGTTTCCCGCAGCCTGCGAAGGCCCTGCAGTGTTCATGCTGGCCAGGTAATTCACGTCGATGCCGACCGTGAACGAGTTGCCCCGCCCTGCGAGGATGATGACCCGGACGTCGTCGTCGGCGTCCAGGTCTTCGATCGCCCGCGGGATGTCGACCCAGATGTCCGCCGACATCGCGTTGAGCTTGTCGGGGCGATTCAGCCACAGCGTGGCGATACGACCCTCCCTCTCGATCTCGAGATGCTCGAAGCGCATGAGCAGAGGCTATCGCTCGACGGGAGTCACTCGGACGCCGACTTCCAGGCCTCCCGGACGCGCACTCGCCCGCCGTAGCGGAGGAGACCTCCGGCATAGATGCGCCCGGCGACCCTGGTGAGGACGACGATGGCGGCGATCGAGATGACCAGGGCGGCCAGGTACTGCCAGAGGGGAATCGCCTCGAGGGCCGTCCTCACCGGGACCACGAACGGGGCGGTGACCGGGATGAAAGTGGCGATTACAGCAATGGGCCCGTCTGGGTCGTTGAGTGCCGAGATCGAAACGAAAAACCCCACGACGGCGGTCATCGACATGGGCATGGCGATGGTGTTGGCCTCCTCGGTGCGACTCACCAGCGAACCGGCGGCTCCGAACAGAACCGCATAGATGAGAAAGCCCACGACGAACCAGAGCAAGAGGTTGAGCACCGCCGTCACCTCGATGGGAGGTAGGTCGAAGGCTCCCGTGACACGGAGAGCCACCACGGCCACCACCAGTGTCCCCAAGAGCTGAGCCATCGCCAGCGTCCCGATACCGAGGATCTTCCCCCCGAGGATCTGCCACGGCCTGATGCTCGAGAGGAGCACCTCGACCACCCGATTCGACTTCTCTTCGGTGACCCCGGTGAGGATCCACGTGCCATACAGCAGAACGGCGAGGTAGAGAAGGAGCAGACCGAAGTAGGCGACGAAGGTTCGGCTCTCGTTCTCTTCGGTGTCGACACCACTCAGCGATGTGATCTCCAGAGGATCGGAAGTGAGGATCTCGATGATGTCTTCGGCTTGTTGGCCCTGCTCGGCCACGACGGTCTGGATCTGCACTGTGGCCGCCGCCCGTTGCAGCTCGTTTGCCAGCGACGACCCGCCCAGCCCCTGGGTGCTCTCCACGACTATCTCTTCCCCGTCAACGAGCACGGCGTCGACTTCGCCGTCCTCCAAGCCAACCACGGCTGTCTCCCGGTCGTCGTAGTCGACCGTCTCCATCGAAACGCTGGGTGGGGCATCCGGCTCGTCGTTGGCATTGCCGAGCTCGACGGCTGTGGCGATGATCTCCTCGTTGCCGCTGCCGACCGAGCCCACGGTGCTCTCCTCGGTGTCGGAGCCGAAGAGGTTCGGGACCACGATCAGCCCGAGGA